>JANOBN010000335.1:0-5529 GCA_031411675.1 Bacteroidota bacterium
AGCAGTCGGCTTCTGCATGAAATAAAAATCCATTGCAGATACTTGTTGAATCTATGCTGTAATTTTTATGATATTCCACATAATTGGACGAAAGCGAAAATGTTAAAATATCCATATCACCATCACCATCAATATCAGAAAATGCAGGGAGATTTACAGGAGATGTGGGTACTACTTTTAACACTGTACCATAGCTGGTTATTAATTCATTGGTAACAGCAGTGAATTGAAGGCCATTTGCGAAGCTAAAATCGTTACGATACACCCTCATTGCACCTTCGCCAAGAGCATTAAAGGTATAAGAAATATTATACGTGATAAGGTCAAGGTCACCGTCGCAATCATAATCAAAGGAACGCACCCATTCGCTTAACTCAGGAATGCGGGAAACGTACTCCGGAGCAAAACGATAATCTATTTGACCTGCTGTACCATTATTGATAAAAGTCAGTACTCTGCCGGTGGTTTTTTCATAGGCAATAATGTCCATGATTCCATTGCCATTAAGATCGAGTTCCGCCCATACCGGACTATTGAGCCCTCCGGCAAATGCGAAGGCAAGGGTATCATTGTTTTCCAGAACCTTAAAACGGTAATCCGGAAAGAGATTCTGTGCTTTCAGGGCCGTAGCCAGAAGCAACGGCAAAATGAAAATCAGTAAGTTTTTATGCATTGTTTTGTATAACGTCAAACTTAAGAATAAGGTGCAAAGATACCTCAATTTACCTCTATTATTCCTCTAAAAATTCAAGAAAAAGACAATTAACTGACAGTATTTTTTCATAAGTCTTACCTTCGCAGCAAATACTGTAATAAAACAACTATGCCATCCTTCGATATTGTAAGTAAAGTAGATCATCAGAAACTGGATAATGCCATTAATGTGGCTTGTAAAGAGATCGTAAACCGCTATGATTTTCATGGTTCAAAAACAGAGGTAGAACTGGATAAAAAAACCCTGGAGATCCATGTTATTACGGAAAATGAAATGCGGCTAAAGGCTATTGAGGATATTATTATTGGTCGTATGATGAAGCAGGGACTGGAATCGAGTTGTCTTGATTATGGAAAAGAGCATTATGCCAGCGGTAACATGATTAAAAAAGACATTAAAGTGAAAGAGGGAATAGAAAAAGAAACTGCTAAAAAAATTGTAAAAATCATTAAAGAAAGCGGCATAAAGGTGCAGGCATCCATTATGGATGATCAGGTGAGAGTTACCGGTAAAAAACTGGATGATCTGCAACAGACTATTGCATTAGTCCGGGCACAGCCGGTGGAACTTCCGCTTCAATATATAAATTTCCGCGATTAATAAGAATGCTGCCGGAACAATCAATGGTTATATCACCTGAGCAAAAAAAACAAACTTTGCCTATTTCTGTACGTGTTCATCCTTCGTATTGGCAAACGAGAATCAGAAAAAATCCAAAAGGAAACTGTTGAACAGCTTACAAAAGTGATATAGAGGCAAAAACGCACTGTGAAAAATCTTTTGTTTTCATAAAGGAGGAAAAGCCTAAAACTGATAGAACAATGCCTGCGCTAAAACTTGCTGTTGCGGAGTAAAACCTTGGTGTAAGGTACTTCAAATTGCAGGACTTTTAACTATGATTTATAATATATAGCAATTTAATAGTACTATCCGTTCCCGAAATGCCTTTAATGATAAGGATCTAAACTACAGCGAAGAACAAATAATGTCTTTTATTGTTATTCGTTTGCACCTACAATTATTCATTCTTTACATTTTTTATAGGAATTTTCAATATTAATGAAGTACCTTTATTTCTTTCGCTTCTCACTATTAGTTCGCCATTTAGCATGAGGGCTCGTTCCTTCATTCCAATGATGCCAAAGGTGTTTATTTTGGTATTTTCAGCAGAATTAAATCCACATCCATTATCATTTATAGTAAGTGTGATATTTTCATTATCAAAATCGAAAAAGGTTTCCACCCTATCTGCATTAGCATGACGGGCTATATTGGTTAAGGCCTCTTGATAGATTCGAAATACCCCTGATGTAACATCTTTACACATTTCCAGATCATTACGTGACGATTTAAAATTGCATTTGATTTCTGTTCGTTTTTCAAATTCTCCACTTTGCCATTCCAAGGCGGCTATAAGTCCCAGATCATCTAAAACTCCGGGACGAAGGTCACTGGATATTCTTTTTACTGATTTAATTGTATCATCAATTACACTGATCATATTTTCCACTTTTGCTTTAACTTCCTCCTCTTTTTTATCGGCCGCCTTTTTCCTTATCCAAACAGCCGCCATTTTCAATCCTGTAAGTTGTTGACCTAATTCATCATGAATCTCGCGAGCTATCCTTGTTCCTTCTTCCTCTCGTATTTCTTGCAGACGAGCTGTAAGTTGACGAAGTTCAAGATGTGAGTTCTTAATTTCCAATTCTGCCTTAATTCTATCTGAGATGTCTCGTGTTACACCTAACATGGAAATAATTTTTCCGTTTTTATCTCTTAATGGTACTGAATGCGTTTCCATCCATCGGGAAGTTCCTTTAAGCCCTGTAATTTCAAAAGTTAATTTTCCGCTTTTGCCTTTAAATACATCGGAGGTAAGTCGGCTAAATGCATTGCGATAAGGTGCATTGATGATTTTAAAAATAGAAATCCCCTTAACTGCATCCAGGCTTTCAGCTTCAATCATTGCTAATCCTGCAGGATTCATATCCTGTAATTCGCCTTTAGGGCCCAACAATTTGATACATTCCGGTTCTGTATTATATATAACCCTTAAATGATTTTCACTTAACTCCAGTGCTTCTTCCACTTTCTTTCTTTCATCAATTACTAACCAATAACCTACCATTTCTACCGGTTTACCGGCATTATCCAATATTAATCGTACTTCATCATGCATCCAAACATAGCTTCCGTCCTTTATTTTAAAACGATATTCATGAGTATAATTTTTATTAATTAATAAATGCCGGAGATCTTCTTCAATTCTTTGCTTATCATCCGGATGAATATGATCTGTCAAAAAATTGGGTGTTTTGATAAAATCCCGTGGAGAATATCCGGTTTGTTCCTTAATGTTTTCTGATATAAAAGTTGCTGCAAAAGGAAATTCTGCCTTTGCAGAATAAATCACTGCCGGGGTAGAAGATAGCAGGAAGTGCAAGCGTCGCTCTGTATCCTGCAATGCCTGCTCTGCATTTTTTCGTTCTGTTATATCCGTATGTGTACCCAACATGCGTAGTGGTTTTCCATCTGAAGTAAATTCAACAATTTTACCCAGAGAAAGTATCCACTTCCAGCTATTGTCTTTCGCTTTTTGTCTAAACTCTACTTCGTATTTTTCAGTCCTTCCTTCAATATAATTCTTACTGGCTAATAGGGTTATTTCCAAATCTTCCGGATGTAAACGGTCCAGCCAATTCTGATTCGTTTCTATAAATGTTTCAGGATCATATCCTAACATTTGTGCATATTGATCATTAACAATTGTTTTTCCTGTTTGTACATTTAAATCGTATAATCCCTGCTTGGCAGCATACAAAGAAAGCCGCAGTCTTTCTTCACTATCTTTTAAAAGTTGTTCTTCCTGTTTTTGCTTTGTTACATCTTTATCAATAGAGATCCAATGTGTATACAGCCCTTTTTCATCAGCCACCGGACTAATGGAAAAGTTTACCCAGAACTCTTCTCCGTTTTTTTTATAGTTAATAGTAGTGATCTCGCATGATTCCCACTTTTTCATAGCTGCTTTCATCTTATCCAACACCTTCCTATCCGTTTTTGGTCCTTGCAAAATTCGTGGTGATTTACCAATAACTTCCTCTGCAGTATAACCGGTCATTTTAGTAAATGCTTCATTCACATAAATTATTTCCGGACCCGGAGCACTAAAAGGTTCGGCCCTTGTAATCAGAACTGCGTCATTTGTATTTGTAATAACAGATTCCAATAATTTAAGGTGCTGGGATTTATTATTTCGTTCGGTTATGTCAGTAAGACTTCCACAAATGAGAATTCGCTTTTCCGATGGCAACCTTACCAATCTAACCTCACATAAAATTCGATTACCTTCTTTGTCAATATGTGTCCATTCAAAAAATGGTTTGTCCCCTTTTATTGCAGATGCCAATTTCTCCTTAGCAACTTCTGATGATAACCTTCCATTGGGCTGTAGCTCTGTGCTTACTTCTAATAATCCCTTTGAAAAAAGCTCCTTCTTCTTCATTTTAAAAAGTGTAAGGGCGCTATCACTTACATCGATAAATCGCTGTAATTCCAAATCCAAAACCACCAGAGGTTCCGGTGCATTTTCCACAAGCACACGATAATGAGTTTCGCTTTCTACTAATAATGCTTCGTTTTTTTTACGCTCTGTAATATTTCTCATGGAACAAACAATACCGGAAATCTCTGTACCGGTAAAAATGGGTTCTATTTTAAGTTCAAACCACAACGGATCATCACTGTTCGCCTGAGGTGTATGAATCTCACTCATTATCTTTTCCCCATTCAGCGCTCTTACATAATAATCTTTCCAATAAAGCAAATACTCCTCCGGAAAAGCACCTTGAATTAAAATATCATCTCCGGGCTTCAAGAAAACGCCGCCGTTATCATACAGTCCGTTTAAAAAACTGGTATTAGCCTTTATTAGCTTAAGGTCCTTACTTACACTCCATAATAAATCGCTGGTACTATTTATTAAAGCTGCATTTTCTCCTCTTTCCCTATCCAATTTTTGCTCTGATAATTTACGCTCTGTAATGTCAGTTATGGTACCTATATATCCAACTATATTATCCTTTTCATCTGTTTCCGGCAAGGCCTGACCCAATACCCAAATAACCTTACCATCCTTACGTTTAAAACGATACTCAGTGGAAGAATATCTCTGGTTGCTTACTGATTGATCCCAATCCTTTTTTAAATAATTGATATCCTCTTCATGAACAGCTTTCATCCAACCATTACCAAGCGCTTCTTCAGAATGTAAACCGGAAATCTGCATCCAACGGGAATTCACATAGGTGGTTTTACCTTCACGATCAGTATGGAATATTCCTACAGGTGATGATTCTGTAAGTGTCATATATCTTTTTTGACTTGCCTCCAATTCCCTTTCAATTTTCTGCCTTTGTTTTTCATTTTCCAACTTCTCCAATGCAAATGCAATTTCATCTGCCGCTTTTGTTAAAAGTTCAATTTCAACGGCATCAAAAAAATTCTTCTCCGAAGAATAAAGTGAAAATGCTCCTGCTATTTTACCCGATTTTTTAAAAGGAATTGCTATAGATGATGCATATCCACTGCTTAATGCAGCTTCTTTCCATAGTAACATGGAAGGATCATTATCAATATCGTTACATACAACAAATCTTCCTTCTCTAATCGCAGTTCCACTAGGGCCATGACCGGAAGCATCATTATTGATTGTTATAGTTGGACAGGGCACGAATGATTTCTGGAATTTTTACGATCACGCGGGCGGTTTCCGGAGTGAAGGCGGATTTGTCGCGCTGCGCACCGCCAGTTCC
>JANOBN010000336.1:0-2188 GCA_031411675.1 Bacteroidota bacterium
ACTACTTGATATTCGATCCAAACATTCAAGCAGGTATCCAGAAATTAACCCCTCCCTGATAATTAACTAAAACAATTTTCAATGAGGCTGATTCCGGATTTTGGGATCAGCCTCTTTTTTTAAGAAGACACTATTCAGACGATTTTGAATTAAAGTAAATCCGGTCATAATGCTTTAACTTCGCCGCCCATGGAAAACAGCAAGATGAAATTCGCCACTAAAGCAATTCACGCAGGACAAGAGCCTGATCCTTCAACGGGTGCCATTATGACACCAATTTATCAGACTTCAACTTATGTTCAGGCATCTCCCGGTAATCATAAGGGATATGCATATGCCAGAGGGAAAAATCCAACACGCTCAGCCTTAGAAAAAAACATTGCAGCACTCGAAAATGCAAAATACGGTTTATGTTTTAGTAGTGGTATGGGTGCCAGCGATGCAATTATTAAATTACTCATGCCGGGCGATGAAGTAATTGCCGGCAATGATTTATATGGCGGCACCTATCGCATGTTTACTAAAGTGTTTGCTCCTTTTGGTATTAAATTTCATTTTATTGATATGAGCAATGCCTCCAATATTGCATCATATATAAATGATAAAACAAAAATGATCTGGGTGGAGACACCAACGAATCCCACTATGCAGATTGTGGATATTGCAGCAAGTGCATTGATTGCAAAAAAACACAAAGCACTTCTTGTGGTGGACAATACTTTTGCATCGCCTTTCTTGCAAAATCCACTTGACCTCGGTGCAGATATAGTTATGCATTCCGTAACAAAATATCTAGGCGGACATTCTGATGTAATCATGGGTGCAATCTGCGTTAATGAGGAGGAATTATATAATCGCCTTGCTTTTATTCATAACAGTTGTGGTGCAACGCCGGGACCCATGGATAGCTTTTTGGTTTTACGAGGAATAAAGACATTGCATTTAAGAATGGAGCGTCACTGCTCAAATGGTAAGGAGATTGCACATTTTCTAAGGAATCATCCTAAAGTAGAAAAAGTCTATTGGCCAGGATTTGAAGATTTTCCAAATCATGTTATTGCTAAAAAACAAATGCGCGATTTTGGAGGAATGATCTCTTTTGTATTGAAAGGAAGTACTAAAGAATCCACTTTTGCAATGTCATCCAGAACAAAAGTTTTTTCACTGGCAGAGTCATTAGGCGGAGTAGAATCCTTAATTAATCATCCTGCTACCATGACACATGCTTCTATTCCCAAAGAAGAACGGGAGAAAGTAGGAGTAACGGATACTTTATTACGATTAAGTGTCGGTATTGAAGATATTTCTGATTTGATTGAAGATCTTCGTCAGGCAATAGGATGATATACATAAATTTTCTTCCATGAATAATGCAATTATTACCGTCAAGAATCTTGTAAAACGGTACAATGATTTTGAAGCTGTTAAAGGAATATCTTTTGATGTTTATCAGGGAGAGATTTTCGGATTGCTGGGACCAAATGGCGCCGGCAAAACTACTACGCTTGAAATTATTGAGACCTTACGCGAGAAAACATCAGGTGAAGTGATTGTTGCGGGTATGAATGTAGGCACACATGCAAATGATATTAAAAAAATTATCGGCGTTCAGTTACAGGCGGCCGGCTATTATCCCAGTTTAACATTGGTTGAGTTGTTACGATTGTTCGGAGGATTATATAATGTGGAGGTTGATACTGCATTAATGCTACAGCAGGTTGGATTGGAAGATAAGTCAAAAGCAAAGTTTAAAGAACTTTCCGGAGGACAAAAGCAACGTTTTTCAATTGCTACCACTTTAATCAATGAGCCTAAAATTATTTTTCTGGATGAGCCTACTACAGGGCTTGATCCGCAGGCACGACGAAATCTCTGGGAGTTAATCAGGGTGATTCGTGAAAAGGGTGCTACGGTTGTAATTACTACTCATTATATGGATGAAGCGGAACAATTGTGTGATCGTGTCGGTGTAATTGAATCAGGAAAAATTATTGCACTGGATACACCTGATAATCTTATCGATAATTTAATTGCAAGCGGATTTCAACGCAACAAAAAAGTGAAAGAAGCCAGTCTGGAAGATGTATTCCTGCGAATGACGGGACATGAATGGAAAGATGAGTAATAATTAACTACTTTATTATGAGATATAACCAGTTCCGGGCCATGTTTGCAGTTTCGAAAGCCA
>JANOBN010000337.1:0-1897 GCA_031411675.1 Bacteroidota bacterium
TTTAACAGCTAAAATCTGCCGACATTTATTATCAATGTAATCGGCTCTTTAAGCAGCCGTATTTTTATATAACTACTTGTTATTCAATAGTTATAAAACAAAAGTAAGCAAATCAAAATTCTGATTATTCGTACCGGAGTGCTTCTATCGGATCAAGCCGTGCGGCTTTTATGGCCGGGTAAATTCCGGAAATCATGCCGACAAAGAAACAAACAGCCAGTCCGATGAGCGTCCATTTAACGGGTAAAATAAAAGCCCCGCTCATCATTACCGATAAAAGATTACCAACTGCAATGCCCAGGATAATGCCAACAATACCTCCGATGAGACATATAACTATGGCTTCTGTGAGAAATTGCTTGCGAATGATGGCTTGTGTTGCGCCTAAGGCCTTTCTAATTCCAATCTCACGGGTGCGCTCGGTTACTGAAACAAGCATGATATTCATTAAACCAATGGCGGCCCCAAGAAGTGTTATAATGCCTATGATTACCGCTGCAGCCTGAACAGTACCAAGAGATCCAATCAGCATAGTTGATAATGAATCGCTTTGTGTTATTTCAAAGGAATTATCTTCTTTTATGGGGTCTCTTCTGATGCTGCGCATTAATCCTGTGGCATCTCCAATAGCCGGTTCCATACTCTCGGCTCTGTCCACTTTAACGGTAATTGCATAGGAGTTGGAAGGGGTTGCATAATATTGTTCTACAGTTGAAAGTGGCAGAATGCATATTCTGTCTCCGCCGAATCCTATACTGGATCCTTTTTCTGCCAATACACCAATTACCCGATAACGCGCAGCCCCAACATTAATGATTTTATCAACCGGCGATATGTTTTTGAACAGCTTCGTGGCTATATCACTGCCGATTAAGCATACATGTGTACTTTGTTCGAGGTCAGTAGGGGAAATATTCCGGCCTGCTTTTATCTGATAGCCGGATACATTCAGGTAATGATCATCGGCTCCTACTACCCATACATTTGGATTAGATTTCAACGACTCATATTTTATTGTACCCACACCGGTGGCAGTGGTAGATACTGATACTTCTCTGCTAAAAGTATAAGTATTTCTGAATTCAATTGCTTCATGATAGTTGATGACCTTATGCCGTTTAGCTTTCTTATGATTATTACCCATATGAATATTCATCCCAGCATTCCGAATAGTAAATGAGTTGGAGCCCATTGCGGAGAAACTGCTGCTGATGGAGTTTTTTATGGCGTCTATAGAGGTTAAAATGCCAACAAGTGCCATTATACCTAATGCAATGATTAAAATGGTTAGAACAGTCCTAAGTGACTGACTTTTAATAGAGCCTAATGCTACTCTTACGTTTTCGGAAATAACCATAGGGCAAATGTAGCTATGAAGTAATTATGAATACAGGAACTTTAACAAACTATTTTTGTAATATGGCGTTTAATACCGTAATTTTGCTATTCAAATTAAGAAATCAAACAAAAAATCAAATATGAAAAAATTCCTTGCACTTATCGCTTTCGCAGCGTTTATTAGTATCCAGTCAGCTTCTGCACAAACTGAAGCTACAAAATCTGAAGCAGCACCAAAGGCAGCTACAGAAGAAGTAAAGTCAGAAGCTAAAGAAAAATCCTGCCATGGTGGTATGTCTTCCAAGAAAGAAGCTTCCTGCTGTAAGGACAAATCAAAAACGGCAAGCAGCAAAAAAGCTTCTTGTTGTGCTAAGCATGAAGAGAAAGCAGAAGCTAAAGAAGAAAAAGTAGAAGGCGTAAAAAACTAAATTGTTTTTACAGTGTTAAAAAGGGGATGGTTTATACTATCCCTTTTTTATTGGACTTAAATGATGTTCAGTAAATCGGAAAGCTTTGAAATTTTATAGGTAGCTTCATGATGATCAGGTGGGTTCACTTT
>JANOBN010000338.1:0-3393 GCA_031411675.1 Bacteroidota bacterium
GGATTGGTATTAAAGCTATATCCAATTGCTCCTCTGTATGTTTTAGTAAAATCGTATTCAATATTTATATCACGATGATATACTTCATCATAACCATAAGTAAAATTAAAATTCTCTATATCATAAATATGCGATTTTCCTCCGCCGGACTTATTCTTTTTTACATTGGTAAAGTTGATACTCTTTGTTTTAGTATAATCCTGTGACCGTTTTTTGATTTCAGTTCTTTCTGACTTCGTTTCTGCTTTATCCAAAGCATCTACAAACTGCACATCCTGATTTAACGGATCAAACTGAGGATTTTTAACTACCTCTCCAACGTTTACATACATTGGTATATCCAATGCTGCCTTTTCAGGAAAGAATTTCCCTAAAAATAAATTACTGGATAGATTCCATGATGTCTCTGCATTTCTGTTCCGCTGACTTACTTTCTGATCAATTGCTCCAAAGCCAATTGATTTGTGAGTACCCGCTACGGCTACGTTACCGATGTTGGCAAGCTTGGCACTTACACGTGCATTAGCCGCCCATCCGCCTTGTTTATCAAAATCGGTAAGTCGTAATTCATTAATCCATATCTCACAACTTTTTACCTGGCCATCATCACCATTCGGATTAAAGGCATCCTGTTTTGGATTACGAATACCAACAAGTATGGTTCCTACATTACTTAAAGTCGGATTTCCCTTTATACTGATAAAATTTTTACCATCCGGCAACGTATACACACTTGTTAAACTTACATTTGAGTTGTTACGTTGTAATTTATGTTGCACCAGTTTATCCAACTCCAGATCAAGCCAGTTTGATTCCGGCCATACTTTATAAGGATCAGTCTCTCCCCAGCTTGTTGGCTCAAGTGGTATTTCATATTCATAATAGTTGTCGGTGATATCACTGCCTAAACGAATAAACATGCGCAGGTCACCGTTTTTTAAGGCATCGGATGCATCTACCGCTTCAGCATGAGCGTACATCTTCAGGCGCTTATAAGCACGAAGATCAAAGTTCAATCCTTTAAAAGCGCCTTTTGCATTTCCATCCTGCAAACCGGTAATTTTAAAAGATAATGATTGCTCATTTAATCGCTGTGTAGTAGTAGAACCAATATTTAATTCCTGATCAATGCCGGGAGGTAAAACATAATTGACCGGAATACGATTACCATTTTCTTCAATACTTACGGCTGATACATCAAAACCAACATTATCAGGATCACCTCCTACTGTTTCGAAAGAAGCTAAATCATATTGATATTTTCTCCATTCACCTCTTAAAAATTCGAGCCTTGCAAAACGTATTACTGTAGGATGTTCAAAACCTGTCATATACATCCGTATAAATCCAATACTATTGAATCCTTCAATGCCGCCAATTACATTATCCGGCTCACGAACTGGAATCTTTACCTGATACCAGTTTATCTGCGTTGTGTTGCCATCAGGAAGTTTCACTTCACGAGAAATTTTATCAACTATATTATTGGTACCAACAACTAAAGCAGAAGGACGTAAATCCACTTTATATTCGTAGTACTGCTCTGACGTTTCGGTGTTGGAGTCTCTGTTTATATCTTCCACATCAGGCTGACTGCTTCCTGACTGCACATTCTGGTTGGCATTAGATCCTACAGGTGAATTATTCTCCAGATTACTGAATTCCTTATAGCGGTCAAGAATTGTTGAGGTATTATCGCCGGGCACATTGTAATAAACAAAATTATCAGATGATGGATCTGTTTGTGCGGTAGTAAATGCATTTGCAACAACAAGTGGTTGAAGTGAATTAAGGTAATTGCTGAAAAAAGTTTGCTCCTTTGCATTGGATAAACCGTCGAACCCAACATCCTGATACTGGCGACTGTCAGGATTATTATCAAATGCATAATTCACACTTGGTGCACGGGGCACTAATCCCCACTGTGTAGTATCGAGTTGTACATCCGTTCCATCCGGTGTTTTAGGTAAACCATTTTCATACTGCTTTCTGTTATCCTTCAATACATCTTCTGAAACATTACCAAGGTTAAAATATAAATCACCACCTGTATAAGCCGGCCGGCCATTCTCTCCATTTGTATTTGGATCCATTATCCAGAATTGAATGAATTCTGTATTGGATGCTTCAAAATCCGCACTCTCTACACGCCGCATAATACCACCCCATCTGCTCTGCGGATTTTTTAATTTACCTGATGCATCAACACCTGCAGAAATATTAGAACCTGTTGCATCATAGTTATAAGGCCCTCTTTCTTCAGGATAATATGCTACATCAAAAATCGGCAGCACTACCACTTGCCCGTTCTGTGCATCTTTATTGGGGAAAATTTCCTTCTCTCCAATCTGGCGAACAAGGTTATCAGAGATTGCCGCGTCATCAATATTGCCCGGAGTCTGTGAATTCTGACGATAAAATAATGGGTCAATGGTATACCAGCTCAGTTTGGAGCGATTGTAACCGTATTTAATATCATTATCCAATGCGCCTTCCGGAAACCTTCCGCTTGGTGTGCTGGATATCATCCATGAACCTATATTTTTTAAATCAGTAGTGGATTGACTTCCTTCAAAATCATCAAGGTAAGCAACCCCTTTTTTACCAATCGCTTTATTATTTCCGGGAATGAGATTGGCAAATTCGCCGGTGAACGTAACATTAGAAGGTTCCTTTGTGGAAATGAATGGAAGCTTATCCACCAACTTAGTAATAAATCTTGATTCGGTACGATACGTTCCGTCAACTCCCCAAATAGTATTGCTGATTGGCTCGTCCCCAATATTTACCTTCTGTGTAATTGGCCTTTCATTAAGACGAAGTATAGTACCACCAAGAGAAAAATCTTTATTAATCACATAATCAAAACGCGAACCCATCATCGTTTTTGACTGAATGCTGAAGAGCGAATTATTTTCAACTGTGATGTCTATTTTGGTACTGGATTGTAGAATACCCTGATTGATAATTTTTACTTTACCAAGATTATAATCAACAGTATAATCAACATTCTCTGTCAATTGTGTACCTCCCGCCGAAACCTTAACAGATCCTTCCAGAATATTAAAAGCATTTAAAGAAATTTCACTGGACGATTTGCTTTTGTAACTTCCTTTTAAACTAAACTTATTCTTCTCCGGCCTTTGCAACACCTGTGCACGTGTACTATCATAAAGAATGTCGAATACATAATTGTTGGCAATGGTATCATTCAGCGCCCTCGATCGCAGATATCCGCCAAATGGTTCTAACACCGGAAAAATAATTCTTCCGTTTGCAACATTAATAGTTACTCCTTCAATAAAATCATATTCCCCGTCAGGACGTGGATCATTATTTGCGTTTAAGCGATCAAGACCTAATAATCTGTTTAATGGTTTCTGATATATATTA
>JANOBN010000339.1:0-1780 GCA_031411675.1 Bacteroidota bacterium
GTAGCCAGTGCATAGCCTTTTGTATGTGCAAAAAGGGTATAGATATCAGCATATACCGACATAATAGTGGAAACAATTATTGTATTTCCACTAAATGTAACATTCGATGTAATATTTACATCCACCGTTACTTGAAATATAGCCCCTACTACCCCCGCTTTGTCGTGTGCTTCCTTACTAAATGAGAAGTCTAAAACAGGATTACTTGTATGGGCATTATAGGCAGGGCTTGGGGAAGTTGGAGTCATCCATATTTCACAGCTCCCATCAAAGTCCACATCAACATTTGGGTCATAACAGATTTTTGCCAAAGCGGGCGACAATGCCGAATTCAAGTAACTAATAAACAAATCTCTTCTCACAGCCATAACGCCCTGAACAGAATCATCATTGACCCAATCCCAATTAAAGGGTGTAATGGTTGGCATAGTTCTATTGTTGGACATGATTAAATAATCCAATGTATAAAGCCCTTGTGTGCCACCCGAATAAGGCGAAACCACAAAATTGACGGCAGTAGGAACGATAGATGATGGCGGATAATCGTTGGTAGAAACGGGTTTGATAGCGGTATTGAAAATAACGCCACCATTATTTTGAAGAATAGTCCAATAGTTAGATGCAAATGAATTCAAAGTAGCATAAATACTATCAGAAGGTAAAAAATTAAAAACATCTGGACTTGCCCCATTGGTAAGTCGAGGAGAATTTAGGTCTAAATATAATTGTTGCATACTAAACATCGAATTCGTATTAAATTTCATATCCTTCAAATTTTGTTGTACATCAGCGGGTAAATTATTGAAAGCCGTTGTAGTTTGTGCGGATAAATTCATATTTACCTGCCACTCAAAAATCCAAGGGTCATTATCTGGAACACCGTCTGAGTCAGAATCAGATCCAAAAGTGTCTTGTGAAAGCTGAGTAATTTGTGCAACCCCAAAAGAAATATAATTAAGTTCAACAATCTTAAAAGTCTGATAATAAGATTTATAGGTTACAGTTTGAGGGTCGTCTAATTTAGGATCCGACTGATTCAGAATAAGTATGTCTGGAAGAGCATAAGATGGTATTTCTGGCGGTAAGCCAATCGTTACCTCGAAAGCATAAGCAAAACCTGCATTAGCTAAATTCACAATGACATTAGCATATTCAGGGTTCTGGTTAGTCGTATTATTAGGAATAGAGAACACATCATACCCATTGGTCAGTGTTTGTACTTCATCGGGTGTTAGTAACCTTTCTGTGGTTGTACCTGTAACAGGGTCAGTTTGTTTTACATAATAGGCCGTAATAGGATCAATACCTTTACTTCCGAGATTACCCAAAAGGGCTTTCAGGCTATTATTTAAGGCATCTTGCGATAATGCTGAAACTAAATCATAGTTATAGCCAGCCGAGGACAGATTTGAATTTGAAGCACTCATTTTTTATGGATTATTAGTTAAAAGATTGAAAAATAATGCACTCACATCTAATGAATCAGAGATGATTCATTAGACACATACTAAGGATAAAAAATTAGATTTTCATAGTGAAAACGACACAACGAATCCGTCAAAAAATCATTAGAAATTTTTGAAATTGTATAAAATCTGAGAGATAATAGCAATGGAGGTTTTGCCCCCTAAAATGAAGAGAAATTTAGAACTGTAGTATGACGATTTTTAAACTAAATAGCAAAAAAATGAAATTATTGAAGATAAGTGATGAATTTTTCATAGTTACTTACAATATTAATGCCAATTTTTATATAATTCAAATTAATATTTAATTATAT
>JANOBN010000340.1:0-4183 GCA_031411675.1 Bacteroidota bacterium
ATAAAAACCTGCATTCAAAGAATCAGGTCAGACAACTAAAGAATTACAGCGATATTTCAAGCTGGATATAAACTAATTGTGTAGTTAAGTTTTTACTTTAAACCCTGCCCGTAAGCAGGGTTTATATATATATATAGTTGGTAATTTATCAATAAACCACTGCCCCTCAATAAATAATTTTTAGAGTGCCGCAACTAATTTAACTCACAAAGCAGCCAATACTCTGTCAACAAACGAAAAGTAGATTCAAAAACTGTAATATCTACCGGTTTAATTATATATCCTCCCACATTATAAAAATGTGCATTCAATCTGTCGCCTTCATCGGAAGAGGTGGTAAGAACAAAAGCCGGCATTCTGCGGAGTTGCTCATCAGCACGCAATTCCTTTAACAATTCAATACCATTCATCTTAGGCATATTAATGTCAAGAAGAATTACATTGGGAAACGGATTCAGTTTTATCTGACCATTGGTGCCCCGGAGCATATCCAAAGCCTCTACTCCATTTTGGGCGTGGTAATTGGATGCAACAACCGGAAACTTCTGAAGTACCCTTTTTACCACCATCCTGTCAACACTGTCGTCTTCAACGTGTAGCAGGTGTATTAGTTTTTCGGCCATAGCTCTAAATATTTGTAACCCTGACTATTAAATAACGTATAAAAAGGCAATAAACACTAACCTATAACTGCTGTAAATATAACTAAAATCATAAAAAACAAACCTTCATGCTAAAATTTCTATAGATACATGTTAACCAGGTCAATTAACAATAGTTACTATAATTCCATACCGGAAGATGACTTAATCTCCAAACAGCGGTATCAGCTATTTCGTACTTTCTCTATTGCTTGCTTCGTAGTATGCCTTCTTTTTACCATTCAAACGGTAAGTCTCTTTAATATCTCGAATCCAATAGTATTCATGATCACAACGATTGGAGTACTCTTGGCCGCCAATATCTTTCTATTGCCAAAGCATAAAAATGAGAAAGCTGCTTACTTTTTAGCCGCCATACTTTCACTTACGCTGCTTCATATTCAATCCTATTATGCAGGTGGAATTAGGGCTTCAGGTGTTTTATATCTTTCCTCAGTGATACTGATGGCCTTTATGTTGCTTGGAAATAAAGCCGGACGCATTATAGCGCTTTTGGCTGCATTACAAATCGGTTACTTCTATCTTATCAGTGAATATTTTCCTGAAATGATCAATTATTCGATTGTTGGAGATACAAAGGACATGATTAATATGGACTTTCTATCTACAGGCATATTATCAATTATTCTTATAACGGCTCAAATTAATTATCTCGAAAGCGGAAAAAATATTGTCATTGAACGAATCACACAATCCCGGAATGAATTGAGAGTTAAAAATAAAGAACTACGCAAGCTTTCTATTGTAGCTAGTAAAGCGGATAATGCAATTGGTATAATTGATAGTAGTGATAAAATAGAATGGGTAAACGATGGCTTTGTAAGACTTACTGGCTATTCAACTGAAGAAGCAACTGGTAAGGATCCATTTATATTTTTCTCCGGAAAAGACTCTGATAATAATGTTATAGATTCCATGAAAAAGGCAATTGTGGAAAAACAAAATTTTGTTTCGGAAATTTTAAAGTACCATAAAAACGGAACCAAATACTGGACTCAAATAACTTTGACACCAATTTTATCCGACGATTCTTCTGAAACCAAATTCATTTTCATTGAAAGTAATATTACTACAAGAAAAATTGCCGAAGAAAAAATGAAGCAGTATTTATTAAGTCTGGAAAAGAGTAATGCGGAGTTGGATAAGTTTGCTTATGTAGTATCACATGATCTCAAAGCACCTTTACGGGCAATTGGAAATCTTACCGGCTGGATTGAAGAAGACATCGGAGACAAACTTCCTGCCGATTCTGTTTCACACTTTAATACAATAAAAAACAGAGTGGTGAGAATGGAAGAACTTATTAACGGTATCCTGGATTATGCTAAAGTTAATAAGAAGGGCGGTGCAATTGAATCATTCAAGTGTGACGAGTTAATTCGAGAGACAATTGAATTGATAGGAACTCCCGAAAACGCCACTATTAATATTCGTGATGGAATGCCGGTGATGCTCACCGAAAAAACAAAGCTCCAACAGGTGTTCATGAATATTATTAATAATGCAATCAGATATAATGATAAAGAAAATATTCTGATTGATATCGGAATCAAGGATAAAGGAAAAGAATGGGAATTCTATATTAAGGATAACGGTCCCGGTATTGAACCGCGTTACCACGAGAAAATCTTTGTTATTTTCCAAACGTTAAATGCCCGTGATGAAGTAGAAAGCCGAGGTGTTGGCCTTGCCATTGTTAAAAAACTTATTGAAGACGAAGGCGGCAAAATCTGGCTGGATTCTGATGCAGGTTTGGGCGCAAATTTTTTCTTTACATGGCCCAAAAAGAAAAAACAAACGGCAGAGGAAGAATTGATTCCGGAGTTTTCAGAGTTATAAAATTATTGAATAAGAAATAAAATAAAGATGAATCATATTGAAATTGAATTAAAGAAAATTCTTGATCTGCATGCCAGAGAAATGCATCGGATACTTCGTGAAATGGAGCCGCAATCACGTCTTGAATATATAAAAGAAATGCTGCCATCACTTTTGTCATTCAGTCATCCGGCTCCTATGTCTTCTCATCAGAAATTGCAGGAAAAAATGAAATCTCCTCTGCAAAATTTAACACAGAGAGAGTTGAACCTGATCCATGATCTGGCCGATAAAACCGAAAATTTATATAATTCAATGAACGACGGCAGTTACTTTGGATAACCGGTCAAAAATTTGAATTAATCTTTTCTGCCTTTTCAAGAAATAAATCAATTGCCTTCCTTTTATTATCATCCAAACGATAATCAATTACATTTTTAAGATAATTGGAAGAATTAGTATCCAGATTTAATAAGCTTGTTAGCTGATCAATATTTTCAATGCCATTTTTAAGTGCAAGATTAAACTCATCCAAAAATTGCTGCTCTAAAGGTTTGTTTGAAACCCAACAGGCAAATACAAAAGGTAAGGAAGTAAGCTTATACCACTCTTCTGCTAAATCATATATATAACTAAATTTTGATTTTATTTCAAGTGCTCTGTCTCCGATAATAACAGCGCCGGTTTCCTCATTAATATTCAGCCCTTCTGCATCATTCTCGCCGACCCATACAGGGGAAATATTCCATAATTCAGAAGCGAGAACACGTGCAAGCACTACGGATGTTCTTGAATTTTTATCGAGTATAATATGCTTAAGCCTATTCACAGGAACGTTACTTAACAGTAATACTGAATCTACTCTGCCGTTGGCAGCAATACAAAAATCAGAAATGATTCTTAAATCAGTTATTTCAGGCAATACAGCAACAGGCACCAGACCAATATCAGCACTCTTAGAAATTAATCTCCCTGCACAAATAGCGGGAGGATCAAAACCGATTTCCAGTTTTCCATATATATCACTGTTTTCCAACCCAAAGGCAAATGGTTTAGAATTCAGATAAGATACAATAGAAACTTTAATCTTAACTTCTTTCATCAATTAAGAATTTTATATAATAACTCCCTTAGCAAATCACCTTCATGCACAGAGGAGCTATCAATTCCCTTTGATTTGAGATCATACTCGCGAAGCAAACCAATAATGCCAATTGATTTTGATAAAGAAAAATTCCGGGCCGCCATTTCATAGTCACCCATAAAATACGGATTAACTCCAAGTGCCGCCGCAGCTGAAGCTTTGGATCGGTCTGTTAAGGAATGATACAAAATTACTTTTGTAAAAAAGGAATATAATGTTCCAACTGTAACAACAAATGGATTCGCTTTTGAATTTGCCTTGAAATAGTTTGCAATGCGAAATACCTTTTCTGTTTTTCTGTTTGCCAATGCCGAATTTAATTCAAAAACATTAAAATCTTTACTAATACCAATATTCTGCTCTATTTGCAAAACATCAATCTCAGCACCCTTTTTTACATTTAGCAAAAGTTTGTCACATTCATTAGCTACTTTGGAAAGATCCGAACCCAGATAATCCGCTAGCAATTGTGCAGCCGGTATCGTAACCTTAACGCCATGCTGTTGCAAATAACCGTTAACCCATCCTTTAGCACCTGCATTAGCGAAGCCACTTGAAT
>JANOBN010000341.1:0-6130 GCA_031411675.1 Bacteroidota bacterium
AATAGCAGCAGGAGTTTCATTATCTATTTCCATATCAGGTGTAGTTCTAATTACGGCCGTACACGAAGCGAACCAAATGCAAACGGTGGCTAAAAACACCCGGGAGTAATTCTTGATCATAAAGCTAAAATATAGCTAAAAGCCTTTGAACAGGCCATTTTAGCGGTTAGAAAGAAGCAGATATAAAGGCTGAAATTAACCTGAAAAATATATATTTGCCGCTCTTTAAAAACCAAAATTGAATACAATGTCAGACATCGCATCACGCGTAAAAGCAATTATCGTTGACAAATTAGGAGTTGACGAAAATGAAATCACTAATGAGTCGAGCTTTACTAACGACCTTGGTGCAGATTCTTTAGATACCGTAGAGTTAATCATGGAATTTGAAAAGGAATTCAACATCGCAATACCTGATGATCAGGCTGAAAAAATTGCAACTGTTGGTCAGGCTGTTGATTACATTACTGCCAACGCTAAATAATTTTTTGTTTCACCTCTCCATCTGGCGTCAATCATGGAGCTAAAACGAGTTGTTGTTACCGGCTTAGGTGCTCTTACACCACTGGGTAATACTGTTGAGCAGTATTGGTCCGGATTGGTGAATGGAGTAAGCGGAGCTGCGCCAATTACGCTGTTCGATGCTTCCAAATTCAAAACCAAGTTTGCCTGCGAGGTAAAGGGTTTTGATCCAACACAATTCATGGATCGTAAGGAGGCGCGTAAGCTGGACCGTTTTGTTCAGTTTGCCCTTGCCTGTGCCGCTGAAGCTGTGAAGGATGCCGGACTTGATACAACTTTACCTTCTATGCGTCCCGAGCGGATCGGATGCATTTGGGGATCTGGTATTGGGGGATTGATTACCTTTCAGGAAGAGGTTACAGGATTTGCAAGGGGTGATGGTACTCCAAGGTTTAATCCGTTTTTTATTCCTAAAATGATAGTCAATATGGCTCCGGGTCATATCTCTATTAAATATGGTTTCCGCGGACCTTGTTTCACTACTACTTCTGCCTGTGCAAGCTCAACTCATGCTCTTATTGATGCATTTACCTACATCAGAATGGGAAAGGCTGATATCATCATGAGTGGAGGAAGTGAGGCTGCAGTAAATGAATCAGCAATTGGCGGATTTAATGCTATGCATGCCTTGTCTATGAGAAACGATAGTCCGGAAACAGCATCTCGTCCATTCGATGTAACCAGAGATGGTTTTGTTGCGGGAGAAGGTGCCGGCGTTGTAGTGTTGGAGGAGTTAGGTCATGCACTTGCACGGGGAGCAAAAATTTATGCTGAAGTAATTGGCGGAGGAATGAGTGCCGATGCTTATCATATCACCGCACCACATCCGGAAGGACTTGGTGTAATTGGCGTTATGAATATGGCATTGAGCGATGCAGAAATTGATAAAACAGAAATTGATTATGTAAATGTTCATGGTACATCAACACCATTAGGCGATGTAGCAGAACTTAAAGGATTGAAAGCCGTTTTTGGTGATCATGCTTTCAACATGAATATCAGTGCAACAAAATCAATGACCGGACATTTATTAGGTGCAGCCGGTGCAATTGAATCCATTGCAACTATACTTGCAGTGAAGCATGATATTGTACCTCCAACAATCAATCATACTAATGACGATCCGGATATTGATCCACGTTTCAAACTAACGTTTAACAAAGCGGAGAAGCGAACCATCAAAGCAGCCCTGAGTAATACTTTTGGTTTTGGCGGACAGAATGGTTCCGTAATTTTCAAAAAATATAAGGCCTGATTGAGTGCTCCGGTCATACTACCGTTTACTTTTTTCCGCTGATAAAAAATTCATACGATCACTTCGTAACCTGCTTGGCTTTTATCCCGGTAATTTATCGGTATATCATCTGGCATTTTCACATCGTTCGTTAGCACTTGAAACCGAGCAAGGAATTAACTTAAGCAATGAGCGTTTAGAATATCTTGGTGATGCAGTGTTAGGGGCTGTAGTTGCTGAATTACTTTTTAAAAAATTTCCTTATAAAGATGAAGGCTTTCTTACAGAAATGCGGGCTAAGATTGTTTCCAGAGATAACCTGAAACAGGTTGCATATAAAATTGGCATCAATGAATATCTGAAAAAAGATGCAGGCCCGGGCTCCTACAGAAGTATGTATGGTGATGCCTTTGAAGCATTGATAGGGGCGATTTATGTGGATAAGGGATATAAGACAGCCCGAAAATTTATTCTGGAGAGAATCATTAAAAATCACATTGACCTGCACTCAATGGAGATCACAGAAAATAATTTTAAGAGCAGAATTTTAAACTGGGGTCAGCGTGAAAAACATACCGTTAATTTTGAAGTAATTGAAGAAGACAGTAAATCGAAACTGATAAAAGTGCGGCTCATAGTGGATGAAAAGGAGGTGGCCACCGGAACAGATTTCGTTAAAAAGAAAGCGGAGCAAATTGCTGCTGAAATCGCATGTAAATCTTTGGGTATTTTATAGTTTCACCCATAATTATTATATTTTTACCATTAAAAAAATGACATTCGCCAATAAAATATGAAATTTGGTTCATTCCTTCCCTGATCAAATTGCTTCCTTTCCATTTCAGTATCTTAAAATCCCAATCCGGTATGTTTTATTAGCAAAAAAAATATTTATTCCATAGTTTTACTTCAGTAATTCACACAAAGCAAAAACTAATTATCCCTTCCCAATATGAAATCAAAAATTACAATTATTACTTTAGTCAGTACAGCCATCTTATTATTAATAGCCCTAAGCGGAAATACTGTTTTTTCAGATGAAACCGGCGCACCGGCACAGGTGACAGGCTCTCCTGCCGACGGACAAACCTGTGCAAAAAGTAATTGTCATACCGGTAATCCTGTAATGCCAATGCCCGGGATAATAACAAGCAATATTCCGTTATACGGTTATGTTCCGGGCTCTACTTATACGATTTCCGCTACGTTATCACAAATGGGCATGTCGTGTTGGGGATTTGAAATATCTCCTCAAAGTGCTTCTGGTGCATTAATGGGAACACCAATTATTACCAATACAACTACAACAAAAATTGTCAGTACAAAATATGTTACACATCAGCTGGCTGGTATTACAGGGTCAAATACTAAAACATGGTCTTTCGACTGGACGGCTCCTGCTGTAGGTTCAGGTAGTGTCACCTTTTATGGCGCTTTTAATATTTGCAATGGTAACGGATCAAAATCAGGCGATTTCATTCATACATCAACAATGACTGTAAATGAGTTCACTACCGGTACAGTTGAAAATGCAGGGGTTGAAAAAACATTTACGGTGTATCCTAATCCTGTTCAAAATGGCTCACAGTTTTCTGTTTATATGGATGAGCCAACTGATATTAGAATGAATCTGATGTCAGTGAATGGAAGCCTTGTTAAGGTGTTATGCAATGAACAACAGGTTTACGGAAGTTATATATATACATTTGATAATGCCGGATTAAAACCGGGTTTATATATTGCACAACTGGTAACAGCAAACAGTGTAACATCAAAGAAAGTGGTGATCTTATAGTTGAATTATCTTTTCCTGTTATTAAGCCCCTGTACAAAGCAGGGGTTTTTATTTTTTTTACCTGTATACTTTCTTAAATCGGATGTTATCTTTACAAAAAAAAGATATGGATGAGTATATGAAAGCAGCCATTGAAGAAGCCACTAAAGGTCTTGCTGAAGGTGGAATTCCGATAGGCTCTGTATTGGTAAGAGATGGCAAAATTATCGGCCGCGGGCATAACCAGCGGGTGCAGAAAAATGATCCTATGACTCATGCAGAAATTGACTGTTTGCGAAATGCCGGCCGAGTAGGTAATTATAAAGATTCCGTCCTTTATTCCACTTTAATGCCCTGTTACCTCTGCGCTGGCGCCGTAGTGCAATTCGGTATTAAAAAGGTAATTGCCGGTGAGTCCAAAACTTTTCCGGGAGCCGTTGATTTTCTTCGGCAGCATGGCGTGGAGGTTGTCAATTTAAATGATGAAACATGTGTAGCTATGATGGAGCAATTTATTCGTGAAAAGCCGGAGCTATGGAATGAAGATATTGGGGAATGATAGTAATGTTTTTGTTCCGGTAAAAGATATTTGCCGTTTTTTAAGACAGGTAGTTATTATGCATTTTTTCTCTTTCAGTTAATTTATTATACATTTACCTTTAAATAACTAATAATGACAACTGCAACACTGAAGTATCCTGAAGTAAAAAATTATATATCCGGAAAATTTACTGCATTTCATGGCAAAAGTATGGAGGTAATAAGTCCGCTTTCAGGAAAAGTAATTTCGACCGTACCATTATCGACAGCCATTGAACTTGATGAGGCTGTGAAATCTGCGGAAGCTGCTTTCCCTTCCTGGTCATCAATGCCTGTAAAGGAAAGAGTACAGATATTTTTTCGTTATAAAACGCTATTGGAAAAAAATCTGAAAGAGTTAGCCACATTAGTTCATGAAGAGAATGGCAAAACTTTAGAGGAAGCAACTGCAGAAGTGGAAAAGAGCATTGAATTAACAGAGTTTGCCTGTTCTTTACCACAACTTATCTCCGGAGAATTAATGGAAGTGAGTCGTGGTGTGGAATGTCGTGTGGAACATAAACCTTTAGGAGTAGTAGCATCTATTGCACCGTTTAATTTTCCGCATATGGTACCACACTGGACCATCCCCAATGCAATAGCTTTAGGAAACTGCATGATATTAAAACCATCGGAACAAGTTCCAGTTTCCTCCAACAGAATTGCAGAGATGTTGAAAGAGGCTGGCCTTCCTGATGGTGTTTTTAATATTGTAAATGGGGATCGTGAAATAGTAGAAGCTATTTGTGATCACCCGGGAATACAAGCGGTGTCATTTGTGGGTTCTACGAAAGTCGCAAAGATTGTATACCGGAGAGCAACATCAAATCTGAAAAGATGCACATCATTAGGTGGTGCAAAAAATCATTTGATTGTAATGCCTGATGCACATCCTGATATGACTGCTTCCAACGTAACTGCTTCAATGAGTGGCTGCGCCGGACAACGTTGTATGGCAGCATCGGCAATGGTGGGTGTTGGAAATGTAGATATGATTGTACAAAAGATTTGTGAAGAAGCAAGGAAAATTATTCCCGGGAAAAATCTTGGATCAGTAATCAGCAAAGCCGCAAAAGAAAGAATAGAAAAATATATTACGGAAGCAGAATTGGCAGGAGCAAAGGTGTTAGTGGATGGCAGAAACTGCACTGTGGAAGGAAAGGAAGGTGGTTTTTATGTAGGACCCACTGTTATTGATTATGTTTCAAAAGATATGGCAATTGCAAAAGAAGAAGTATTTGGTCCGGTACTGGCTATCATTCGTGCAAAAAATCTGGATGAAGCCATTGATATTGAAAATAACTCCGACTATGGTAATGCAGCATCTGTATTTACACAAAGTGGAGGAATTGCCCGACAAGTGATGGATCGTGCAAGTGCAGGAATGATTGGAATTAATATTGGTGTTCCTGTACCTCGTGAGCCATTTTCTTTTGGGGGATGGAATGAAAGTAAATTCGGCGTAAATGATATTACCGGAAAAAGCTCCATTGAATTCTGGACAAAATTAAAAAAGACCTCCGTAAAATGGAACCCCGAAGCGAAAACGAACTGGATGAGTTGATTCCAAGTTATTAGTTATTAAGTTATTTAGTTATTAAGATAAGAAAATTAAAATACTTTTAATAAAAGATAATTCGTGTCATGAGAAATTCAATAAATAATTTTCAAGAACTTGAATGTTGGAAATCTGCTCGCAAATTGCGTTTATTTGTTAAAGAAATAATTAATACCCTACCTAAACAGGAACAATTCGATTTGATATATAATATGCGACGAGCATCCCGTTCTTGTACAAGAAATATTGCAGAAGGCTTTGGTAGATTTCATTTTCAGGAGAATATTCAATTTTGTAGAATCTCCAGAGGGTCAATGACTGAAATATGGGATGATTTTATTACTTGCTTTGATGATAAATATATAACGAAGGAAAAGTATGAAGAGGGAGAACAGCTTGTTAAACAGAGTATAAAGATCATAAATGGCTATATTCTTTATTTAGAAAAAGCAAAAAACAGGCA
>JANOBN010000342.1:0-4011 GCA_031411675.1 Bacteroidota bacterium
CAAGTAGTTCCTGTATCGCTTGATTTATAAAAATGTCTTTGCCCGTCGTATATACCCACACCAATGATGGTATTTCCAAAATGAGCCATTCCACATACCCCTGCCTGATTTATAAAAGCCGGAGAATTAATATAATTAAATGTCTGTCCACCATCCGTAGTTTTATATATACCTGCTGTGATTCCTCCATTTTGCAACATTCCGGCAAAACCAACTGAATCATTAATAAATTCCAGAGATCGCACAAAATTATACGACGGTGTTATAGTATCAGTAATCATCCAGGTATCTCCACCATCTGTTGTTTTATGAATGATAACACCATTTGCTGGTGTATTATAATTTTCTGCTACCCAACCGGTCTTACCAACAAAGGAAACATCTTCAAATCGTGGTGCCATAGGGGCATTTGGTACTGCATACCATCCTGTTTGCCCATAGGTTATACTACTTGCCATAATGCTAAAAGCAAAAAAAGCATGTTTTTTCATGGTTGTATATTATTTTATGTAAAGATATTATCGGCATCCATATATAAAAGGAATCCAGCAATTTATTACAGAATTATTACTGTAGTCGTGGTCGGGCAGATTTAATTTTAATAATTCGTTTGGGAGAAACATTGTAATTGCTATTTAATATATCCGTAATAATTATCTTAGCCGAACTAATTTATTTTCAAATAATGCCAATACTCGCAATCACACGCTTACGTATAAGAAGAATATGGTTTCTCCCCCCTTTTTTTAAAAGGAGTGTTCAGTCTTTAAAACAAGCAAAAAATGCAAATGGTATAATTGCAGTAAATGTTTTTAATGATTCCTTTCCGGTATTCTGGACCTGCAGTATATGGGAGACCGAAAAGGACATGATGCAGTATATGAAAAGCGGTAATCATAAAAAAGCAATGCCATATCTTCAGAAATGGTGTAATGAAGCACGAACCTGCCACGTTAGTTTTGAAGGTAATAAAATTCCACCGGCAAGCGAATTGTCAATGTTATTACATAAACATGGACGTACTTCCCGTTTGTTGAAGCCTAATGATAATCATCTGAAAGAAATATTTCCGGAACCTGTTTTCATAGTTGGCTGAAAGGCGTTTTAACATAATATAAAAGCCACCCTTTAAGATGGCTCTCACTTCAAACAGAAAATCTGCTTACATTCCTGCCAGTCGTTTGTCTTTTGGCAGTTTTATATCATAACTGAATTGTATTTTCTTAACTTCTTTTGGTTTAAGACTAATGTTCCATGTTAACTCTCCTGTTTCTTCATTGTATTTAGCATCATCACTTTTCATCAAAGCAATTTTTACATCAGCCATATTACTTAATGGTATTTGATCGTTTATATCGATATTTATCGAAGTTGATTTATTGTTTCTGATCATGATTTCATATGTGGTTGAAACTGTTTTTTCATCTTGCAATACCTTTACCTTGGTTTTATCTTTTAATTTTTTTCTGTTGATCATTATCGACCGGTCTTTACCCAGGCTCAATGTTAAGGTATCATCCGAAATAGATGGGTCAATTGATGATTTACCAATATAACTGGCGTCAAAATAGATTCGTGAAGTGCCGGGTATCAGATTCATTTCATTCCAATCAGTTATGGAAGCAACAAGGTATGCACCGGGATCCAGCTTTGGTACTACTGCATATTTATAATCTGCCTTGATCGTTTTGTTTTGAATTGCCACTACATGCATATTATCGTCATTTGGAATTGTGTATTTTAATTTGATTTCATATTCAGTTTGTATCATTCCTTCATTAGCAGTTGTAAATTCTGCAAGTGTTAAAGCATCAACTTCTTCATCCTTTGCACTTGGGCTGTCTAATATATAACCATTGGCAGTTGCAGAAGGAACTTTTTCATTTGCAATGGTTACTTCTCTTTTCTTTTTGAAATTCTGAATAAAGCCTAAATAAAATGGAGTAAGTAAAGGCTTCTGTGTGCTTTGTGTTGGATTTCCTGTGCTAAGTGTTAATGAAATATTATTCCAGTCCATGCCGGTATTTTGCTTGAGCTCTGCTTTCTGAATTAATTCAATCGTTCCATTAGTGTTAGCTCGCAAATCATAAGAAGGAAGCCATGCTGCATTAGGTGCGAAAAAGGATACATTTACACTAGCTGTTGTAGCTGCATCGGCATGCACCATTACCACAACGGTATTTATAGCAATTTGAGGAGGCTGTTCACCAATTGAGTTTATCTGATTGAGCTCTGCAATTCTGGTGTCAAGTTCACCCTTTTTTTCATTTTTATAAAAAAGTTTTTTCTTAATGGAAGTAGATTCAATGGCTATATCATTAAGCTTGCTTCTTAAAAATTCCATACTGCCTTTAAAAAGTTCTAAGGTATCTCGTAAGGATTCTCCTTTAATAAGCCTGTTATTCAACAAAATGTTTTTCTCTGTTTGCAACCCCTGAAGCTGATCATTTAATTCTTCAATTTCATAATTTAAAAGTGTAAGGGAGTCATTCGCCATTTTTAATTGCTTATCAACCGGTTTTGGATTGCCTTTTTTTGCAACTTCATTGTAACGGGTCAGAAATTTTACATCCATTATTACAATGTTCCCTTTCGCAGATGCCTGAAGGGAGTTTTGATCAAGTGAGGGTGTTACTCCCTCAAAAATCAGCTGGTTTATACCCGGTTGCAAATTGAATTCTGCGGAGCAGGTTAGTTGTGCGCCACTTAAAAAGACGGTAGCGCCGGATACAATGGCTTTGTTTGTTTTTACAGTATAAGCAAAGCTGCTGAAGGCCGGTAGCATATATATTAGCAGAGCCGGCAGAATTAGTTTTTTCGTAAGCATTTTGATTTTGTTTGCGGGCTTGATGGTCGTTATTTCGTTATTCCATAAAATGATTTAAATTAATTAGCCAATTAGTTAATTAGCCAATTAGCCAATTAGCCAATTTGAAGTCTAATAGATTAGCTATTGAAAAAGAAGGTTGTTGATTTATATTTTGAAATGTCGAAGGAGTTTTTGAAAAATCAATTGTGTATTGCGAAAAGGTGATTTTTATTTGCTGAAGCCGGTGAATAAAATATTGCAGTTCAAATTAATTTTTCATCAGTTTTATTCTGATGAACTCCTCATTACTCCGAAATAATAAAGTGTAAACCCCGTTACTAATATCCTTCAATGAATAACTCTTTTCATTTTTGCCATCATACAGGCCTCCTGAAAAAAGATGTTTAACGGTGTTGCCATTCATATCAATCAAATCAAGTAACACATAGGTTGATTGAAATAGAAGCATTTTTATGGTAAGGTCTGTTGTTACCGGGTTGGGCTGAAGTGTAACAAAATGATGCTGCGATTTAATACCCGGCTCTAAAGGAACATCATTATTTCCTCCCGTAAATTTATAAACTGTATGGCCAACACAAATTAAATGTAGTGAATCTGTCATAACCATTCTGTCCATATTATTTCCAAAGGAATACTCTTTCCAGGTTTGTCCGGCGTCTGTGGTTCCGTACATGCCGTTTAAAAACTGACTTCCTACCCAAATAACAGAATCATTTAATGCACCAATTGCACCCAATCCGGTTGCATTACTATGACCCAACGGAATTTCTGTCCAGGTAACACCATAGTCTATTGTTTTTAATATTAATGGTTGCCCCTGAATAGAAGCAAAACCATGTCCGCCCGCAAGAAAGAACATCTTCCATACATAAGAGTATCCTGGCAATGAACAGATTACTACTTGTTGCCAGGTTAATCCTCCATCAGAAGTGCGTAGAATATTTGCACGATTACCTGCATTGGAACCGGAAAAGCCACTTATCAGATAATTAAGATCATCAAACATATAACAGTCCACCAGGCCCTCACAAAACGAAGAAAGATCGTGGTAAGTCCATGATAAACCGGCATCTGTTGACTTATAATATTTTGGCGTTATACTACTGTATGCTCCTGCGGCAATAACGGTATTTCCATAATGAGCCATTCCGCAAATTCCATCATTTAAACCCGGCAAAACA
>JANOBN010000343.1:0-2466 GCA_031411675.1 Bacteroidota bacterium
CAGGGAATCATTAACGACTCCGGTATTGTAAGTATTCACTACGCGATTACTTCGTACTGAGCCTGTGCCCAATTGAAAGCTATATGATTTAGAAACGGTATCACCCGGGGCATCTTTATAAAATAAGGTAACAGTGTTTATGTTAGATGCAGGATTAAAAGCAATGATGCTTCCCTTGACATCACCAAATCCGTTAAAGTCTGTTACATCGTTTATATATAATCCCTTAAAATAATTTAAGAATGCCGTGTTATCTAAGAAATCGACGGGTGTACTTTTATAATGATCTAAAATCTGCTGCGTAAAAGTATTGGTAAGCGGAATACGGATTTGCGGTCCCTGAAAAACACCGTTTACTATAACGCTGTCATCTATTGAAGGCACTGTTACAATAGTTCCAAGTGGAGTAGTTGCAGCCGCAAGGGCAAAGCTATCAGTGGTATGATAAGTACTGTCAGCACTTAAGCTTGCACCTAGCTCATAAATGTTAATGGTATGTTGTGCAGTTGAATCCCCGTAAATATCAGAATAAGCAAGTGAGAGCACCATAGAATCAGCAACTGCCGTACTTGCAATAGAAGGAACAGAAGTACTCACCCGCATTTGAATATAAAAAGATGCTGCTGTTTGTCCGATTGCCTGATCATTTAAGGTACCCAAAAATAACGGTGCCTGGCTGTTACTGCTAACAAGCGGATCGTCTTGAATAGTAAATGCGAGAATCTGGCTGGTATCGGTAAAGAACACTCCGGGTTGATCAGTGCCGGGGATTACATCGGTGCTAACAATATCGGGTTCTTCACAGGCTGACAGGAACAGGCATAATATCAGGCCTGCCAATAGATTTTTGATCATCTGGCGAAATTACAGGAAATAATGAGTACTAATAAGACGGCTGTCTGTTAAAAATAGTATAAAACTGAACAACTATTAATCGGCAAGTACGGAATCTTCTAACAATACTTCCTCATAAAACTGATCAATAGCATCTATATAAGTATCAGGAGCATGATAGCCTAAAACAGGCTTGGTAAGTTTCTTCATGTCCTTCTCTACGTCAGCATTTAATTGATCGGTACCAACTACAACAGCATCAGACCATTTCATGGCGGCTGCAGTTATAGCTGCATATCCCGGATCTTTCAATTCCTTAATATGCTCTTCGGTAAGCCCGTCCATGATCATCTTCTTACCATAGTTGGCATTAAACTTATCTTCAAATCCATCATTGTAAAGCGAATAAACCACCTTAGAATTATGAAACATTGGATCATCACGGTAGCTGGTCTTCACAAATAGAGGTACCAGACTGGTCATCCAGCCATGGCAATGTATAATATCAGGTGCCCATCCCAACTTCTTTACCGTTTCCAAAACACCACGGCAGAAGAAGATAGTACGGTCATCATTGTCTTTTGAGAAGTTACCTTCATTATCACCATAAATTGATTTACGTTGAAAATATTCTTCATTATCAATAAAATATACCTGCATACGTGCAGCCTGTATAGAAGCTACTTTAATGATTAAAGGATGATCTGAGTCATTGATAATGAGGTTCATACCGGAAAGACGGATGACCTCATGAAGTTGATGCCGACGCTCATTAATGCAGCCGAACCGTGGCATAAAAGTTCTTATTTCTTTTCCTTTTTCCTGGATGCCTTGTGGTAAAAAACGGGCCACTTTGCTTTGTTCGTTCAGGTCGAGATAAGGATGAATCTCACTGGATATAAATAATACTCTTGCTTTTCTCATAGCTTTCTTCACCGGTCTTTAAACTTGCGGCAAAGGTACGGATTATAATAGTATTTTGCAATAAACAAAGCAATAGGGATAATTTTTTAATAAACCGGCCGGTACCTTACCCCCCTATGTATAATGAGTCCGCAACTGTTAATTGCAAATATTTTGTGTTTTTACCGCGCATTATTTACTGAAGCCCACTACCCCGGAATGAGGAATTCTACGGGTTATTAGTGAAATATCCTATCATTGTTGCATCAATATGGAGATCTGTACCCATAATAACCAGCTGGAAGTTTTCAGGAAAAGCCATTCAGGAAAGCGAATTGGCTTTGTTCCAACGATGGGTGCTTTGCATGAAGGACATCTTTCTCTTATTAAATCGGCTAAGGCACATACTGATGTAGTAATCAGCAGTGTATTTGTAAATCCGGCACAGTTTAATAATAAGAAAGACCTGGAAAGTTACCCGCGGATGCCTGAAAATGACATTGCAATGCTTTCCAATGCCGGTTGCTCTTGCCTTTATATGCCTGCTGTTGAAGAAGTTTATCCCACGGATTACCAAGCACTGGTAATAGATTTTGGACATCTGGAGACCACCATGGAGGGCCATTATCGCCCCGGGCATTTTAAAGGTGTGGCTGCTGTGGTGCACCGGTTGTTCAATCTGGTAAAACCCGATGAAGCCTTTTTTGGGGAGAAAGATTATCAGCAGCT
>JANOBN010000344.1:0-2285 GCA_031411675.1 Bacteroidota bacterium
AGTCGGATATCAGAAAAAAGCCAGAAATATTAAAATACAGCAGAGCATTAAATGGGGATATATAGGTTTGGGTGTAGGACTGGCCGGCTTCATCACCTACTTTGCTACCGGAGGTGATTAAATACCAATTACCATTAAGAATGAATACGTTCAATAGGGCGCTTTTTACGCATGTTTTGCTGGCTGTGGCTGCATTATGTTTAAGCCTGCTGTCAGAAATTCTTTCGGGAATTCAAATTAATCAATCATTTTATCCATTAGTTTTTTTTAGTACACTTTTTATTTACCGTTTGGCCTGGTATGGATTGCCATTTAAAATAAATCAACTACATAAAACAGATGGCATATTAATGTTGATATCAGGCATTGTAATACTATATACATTGTTCCGGGTAAGTGAAAATATTGTTACCGGTCTTGCCTTGGCATTACTTGCCTGTATTGCTTATTTCATACGATATAAAAACTGGCAAGGATTACGCACCATTTCCTATGTTAAAAGCATCTGGCTGGCAGCAGTATGGTGCATAGTTACCGTGTGGATTCCGCTTTCTTTTAGTACAGACAAACACATCTTATTATTACTTACAGAACGCTTTCTGTTTATGCTGGCCATCTGCATAATTTACAATCTTCGGGATATACATCATGATAATCTGGCAGGAATAAAAACCATACCGGAGCGGCTGGGCATCCCTTTGACCAAAACAATTTGCATGCTTATTTTAGTCTTAAACGGATTGCTTATTTGGCAACATCATTATCCGGATTATATATATCAGGCCTTAAACGTATCAGCAGTGCTAACCGTATTGATCGTATTATTTGCCCGAAGAAACGGGCATTGGATATACTATACCTTACTCATAGACGGCAGTATGATTCTGCAGTATTTACTCGTCGTTTTTGCTGTTCAGAACTTTGTTCATTAAACAATTATTCTTTTTTTTGTTAAATCCAAATCATATACTACTTTTGATTTCAGAAAATCGTAACAAGCCGATTCTAACCTGGATTGTAAAGATTATCTTCTCATCATGTTAACCTGATCTTTTCTAATGTTGAAGTTGTTTCAGAATTTATTGATGCGAAGGAATTGCTGTAATTGATTTTTATGCAATAGTGCTTTCATCTTTCGGGAAGCAATACAGTTTAATTCAAATGTAACAATGAAGATAATTCGTTATTGTATGAATATGCAATTTCATTGGCAACAATATAACCGACGAAGGCCTTATGGCCTGAGATCAATCTTATTACATCGTCCGCTATTCAGCAAGCGGGAATACTGCTGAAAAAAACTAACTTCTAACCTAAAATTAAAACAATGAAAAAAACAATAATATTACTACTAAGTATTCTTTACTCTTTCACAGGATTTTCCGGCAACATTGAAAATGAAAATTCAATATCATTGTTAAAACCCATCAGAATTAGAATTGCATTTGATATAGCTGCACCGAGGTTTGATTGCCAATCGGGATTAGGAATTTGTAAACCGGAAGGAGGCTTCGGACGACTGGGAGGTGATGGAAGAACCGTATCCGGAGAAGCTTATATTGAGAATGGTGTATTTGTTTTAAATCTTCAAAAAGAATATATAACGGAGAGAATGCAGGATGAACTTACCCAACTGGATTATTTTAATACGGATGATGATATCTTTATTCCACAAATATGGCTGGAGAAAATGGGTATTAACGATACGTATTACATACCAACCGGTAAATACCGGATTATAAAATATACTGAATATTTTGAAATAAATTTCGACTTAAAATAACTAACGTAAATGTTGCGGCTATCCAAATAGCCGCAACATTTTTTAAAAACAAAAATTATGAAAATAAAATTAGCAACCCTATTGTGTTTAGTATTGTTTTCTTCCTGTAAAAAGTCCATGCAGATAGCTATGGGAGTAAAGCAGCCAAGAGTTGAAAACAATAAATCGATATTTGCATTTCTCAATAGAGCGGAAATAAAAAGTGAGAATGTTTATTATGTGGACTCTGTTAGCTCTTATGATTTCTGGCAGGACTCAACCCGCTTTGATAGAATTCCGGGAATAGAAGTGTATAATGGCAATGGAGAACTTATTCAAAGGATGGCTCATGAAGAATGCAGTGGTGTCTTCGGCAATGTAATGGCAGATACCAAATTTCATGAATTAAAACCTATTGTTATCAATCCTAAAAACATTAATGATGTGATGAAACCATATCGTAGGATTGACGGAAAAGTTTGGGATGCCAATGATGTTAACAAAGACGAGATTGTGGTTTGTA
>JANOBN010000345.1:0-5630 GCA_031411675.1 Bacteroidota bacterium
TTAACATTGATCTTCCGGATGAATTTCTGAAAAGATGGATTAAGCACTCCAATGCAAAAATTACAGATGAGCAATTGGCCACTGAGTATACCACCTACTCCCGCGAATTGAAATGGAGAATGGTAGAAAACCGTGTTTTCCGTGAGCAGAACATGACTATCGAAAAAGAAGATCTGGATAGTTATGCAAAACATTATATCATGGATCAGTATGTTCGTTACGGACAGGCACATCTGATTACGGATGAAAAGCTGGAAGAAATGGCAAGTAAATTTTTAGCGAACCAGGACAATTTTCAGCGAATGGTAGAAAATATTACTTCCAGAAAAGTATTTGATTTTATGAATCTGTCTCTTAAAAAAAATGTAAAAAAATTAAGCTATGATGACTTCATGGCAATTCTTAAAGAGCACGTGCATTAATTATTAAGGCATCGGATTTTTTACCTAATACTTAATGATATCAGTTATTGCAATTTTACGGTTACCTCATTTCATTTTATTGTAGCATTCCGATTTAAAATTATTGTTTTAATAAAAGGTTTTTGGCTGATGATGTTAATCCCGTCATCAGCCATTATTTTTTTTAATAACCTGGTTAATGATGGCTTAAATACTGCGAATAATTTCAATAAAATAATATACAAATAATTAAACCTCAGTTAAATAAGTTTTTTTATCCATGTTCATTAGTTTTTGTTTTGTGGCCCTGCATTAGGGAGTTCAACCTTATCTTTGATCACATTAACAGAAAAAATCCAAAAAACTTTATATGAACTTACGTAAAGAATTTACCAAATACGCAATACATAACCGCGGAATGGGCAGTCATGGTATTGATCAATACATTAACTCCGTTTATGCGGATTACATTTCTCCAACGATTATTGAAGAGCGTTCCTTAAACATTGCACAAATGGACGTGTTTTCCCGTTTGATGATGGACCGGATTATTTTTATGGGAACAGGCATCAATGATTATGTGGCCAACATTATTCAGGCACAGTTACTTTTTCTGGAATCAAGTGATGCAAAAAGAGATATCACATTGTATGTAAACAGCCCGGGAGGTTCTGTTTATGCAGGACTGGGTATTTACGATACGCTTCAATATGTTCAACCGGAAATTGCAATGATCTGCACAGGTATGGCTGCTTCAATGGCAGCTGTATTATTATGTGCCGGCACAAAAGGCAAACGTTCTGCTTTACGACATGCCCGTGTTATGATTCATCAGCCAATGGGTGGTGCAGAAGGGCAGGCATCGGATATTGAAATTACTGCGAAACAAATTCAGCTTTTAAAGAAAGAGTTGTATGAAATTATCGCTCAGCACTCAGGAAAAGATTATGAAACAGTGTGGAAAGATAGTGACAGAGATTACTGGATGACCGCTCAGGAAGCGAAAGATTATGGTATGATCGATGAGGTTTTAATCCGCTCGAAGGCAAAATAGTTAATGATGTTTAGCAAAAACGGCAGGGTCACCAGTGGACTCCTGCCGTTTTTGTTTACAATCAGTTAAGCCTGATTCACCAAAAAACTTGCAGGCAAGGGGTCGGAATGCGTATCTTTGCCCACTCCCAATATCCAGATTTACCTAAATGAAAAAGCAACAACAGGAAATAGTATGCTCCTTCTGCGGACGCGACAAAAGCTCAGTAAATGTGCTTATTGCCGGAATTCAGGGTCATATATGCGATCAGTGTGTTGCGCAGGCACAAACTATCGTTGATGAGGAACAGGATCATAAATTCAAACAGGCAATAGGTCAGTTTATTAATGTGCCTAAGCCGGGCGAAATCAAAAAATTTCTGGATGAATATGTAATAGGTCAGAATCATGCTAAAAAGGTAATGAGTGTGGCGGTTTACAATCATTACAAGCGCCTTATTTATGGAAGAAAGAAAAACGAAGAAGTAGAAATAGAAAAGAGTAACATCATCATGATTGGTGAAACAGGAACCGGAAAAACATTACTGGCCCGCACCATTGCTAAATTATTAAAAGTACCTTTTTGTATTGCTGATGCAACCGTACTTACAGAGGCCGGTTATGTTGGCGAAGATGTGGAAAGTGTATTAAGCCGTTTATTACAAGCGGCCAATTACGACGTAGAATCCGCAGAACGTGGCATTGTATATATTGATGAAATTGATAAGATTTCCCGAAAAGGAGACAACCCCTCTATTACAAGAGATGTAAGTGGCGAAGGTGTACAGCAAGGATTACTTAAGATGCTGGAAAACACAATTGTGAATGTTCCGCCACAGGGAGGAAGAAAACATCCGGAGCAAAAGATGGTGGCAATTAACACACAAAATATTTTGTTTATCTGTGGAGGTGCTTTCAGTGGTATTGATAAAATAATCAGCCGCCGTTTAAACACTAATTCACTCGGTTTCTCTAAAAAGAATGAGCGTACAGCTATTAATAAAGAAAATGTATATCAATATGTCACACCATCTGATCTTAAGGCTTTTGGACTCATCCCTGAATTGATTGGCCGCCTTCCGGCCATTACTTACCTTGATCCTCTTGATAAAGATATATTGCGTCAGATTTTAACGGAACCTAAAAATGCAATTTTCCGTCAGTATGAAGCACTATTTGAAATGGAACATATCAAATTGATATTTAATAAAGATGTTTTTGATTTTATAGTTGATAAGGCTGTTGAATACAAATTGGGCGCAAGAGGTTTGCGTACCATATGTGAAGCAATTATGCTGGATGCAATGTTTGAAATTCCATCAGAAAAAAATATTAAAGAGTTCGAAGTAACCCTTTCCTATGCGGAAGAAAAAATCGGGCAATCAGGATTACATCATCTGAAAGTAGCATAAACTTTCTTTAAGTAATTACCGGAATAAATTTCCAGATTAGGTTAATTGAACTGCAGGAATTTTTCCGTTAAATTAACGGTGTCTTTCATATTCCGTAAAAGTATAATCGAAAGGGTTTTTATCATCTGCATGGTGCTTTACATACTTGGTAAGTTTCCAGTCTGATGTGCTTAATTCAGGAAAAACGGCATCTCCTTCAAATTCATTATCAATTCTTGTTAAATAGATTTTGTCTGCAGCATGAATTGCCTGACGGTAAACTTCGCCGCCACCAATAATAAACACTTCTTTATCCCTTTCACAAAGATCCACTGCTTCCTGCAATGAATTTGCTATGGTACATCCTCTGGCAGTAAATCCGTCTGTTCGGGTTACCACAATGTTCGTACGCCCCGGCAATGGTTTACCTATCGACTCATATGTTTTACGTCCCATAATCACCGGACAGCCCATTGTTATTGATTTAAAGTGTTTCAAATCTGCAGGCATATGCCATAGTAACTTATTGTCAGAACCAATAACGTTATTTTTTGCTACAGCTACTATTAAACTCAATATCATTTATTTCTGTTTCGGTGAAGTAATGTGATGACGAATGTATGTATAATCAAAAGAACCGAATGATGCATTCAGTTCAAATTGCACTGCTTTATTAACAGTAAAAGGTGGTTGAATGAAAGATTGAAACCGATACAATTCCGTTAATTAAATTTAAACTGCAACGGCAGCCTTAATATGTGGATGCGGATCGTAATTGGTGATATAAAAGTCTTCGAATCGAAATCCGAAAATATCCTTTATCAATGGATTCATTTGCAATACCGGCAACGGACGTGGTGTGCGGGAAAGTTGCAATTTTACCTGTTCCATATGATTGGTATATATATGTGCATCTCCGAATGTATGGATGAATTCACCGGGCTCCAAACCTGTTACCTGTGCCATCATGCAGGTAAGTAAAGCATACGATGCAATGTTAAAAGGTACGCCTAGAAATATATCGGCACTCCTTTGATAAAGCTGGCAACTCAGTTTTCCATTAGCCACATAAAACTGAAATAATGCATGACAAGGCGGCAAAGCCATTTTATCTACATCAGCAACATTCCAGGCACTTACCATCAATCTGCGGGAATCCGGGTTCTTTTTAATCTGCTCCACCACCTTACTGATCTGATCGATAGTAGTGCCATCAGCAGCAGGCCATGATCTCCATTGATGTCCGTATACCGGACCCAGATTACCATTTTCATCGGCCCAGTCGTCCCATATTGAAACGCCATTTTCTTTCAGATAACGGATATTAGTGTCGCCTTGCAAAAACCAAAGCAACTCATGAATAATTGATTTTGTATGCAGCTTTTTAGTAGTTACCATCGGAAAACCCTCCTTCAGGTTAAAGCGCATCTGGTAACCAAAAACGCTTATGGTACCTGTTCCTGTACGGTCCTCTTTACGAACGCCGGTATCCAAAACATGTTGCAGTAAATCCAGATATTGTTTCATTTCGAAGCCTTTAACCCGGCAAAGATAAAGCATAAAAAAGCAGTTAAAACACCCTTTGTTAACTAGTTTTTATCCGCTGTTCTTCATTTTTATATGAATCTGCAATGAGTTCCCTTGCCTTTATCAAAGCATAGGCACGAAACCCTACCTTTACAACGTCAAAAAAGAAAAATGTTCATGAAGTATTTTAAGTTTACAAGCCTTATTGCAATAGTCTTTTTATATTCCTGTGCCGATGATAGCAATACTCCTGGCACCTCCGCTCCGTCTGACGACAGAAGCAGATTTACCGGTAGCTGGATCTGTGCAGAAAATACCGGGCAAACCTTTGGTGTTACTATCAGCCTGAAAGGCGTGGAAGATTCTATATATATAAATAACTTTTCCAATTATGGAGCGTCTGCCAATGCGCTTGGATTGATTTCCGGAAATAGTTTAACAATACCCGGTCAGAGTATTAGTATTACTTCCGTATTTGTTCAGGGTTCCGGTGTTTTAAATTCGGCCGGCACGAAGATTACGATGAATTATGTTGCCGATGGAGATACTATTAGTGCAACTTGCACGAAGAATTAGAATTAGTAGCTAGTATCTAGTACGATCGTCTCGTTCCGGTCCACGCCACTCCGGGAATGTGACTAAGTGATTAAATTAGTAGGTTGTCAATAACTATTAACCGTTTTCTTCATTGTCTACTTTTTGTCTACCTCTTACTGTTCAATTAATGTATCTCCTGTTTTTAAGTTCGTTTAATTAATGGTTAATTTGCGTCACTACTTTTAATATGTAGCACCTCCTGTTTATGAATATAAATATTCATCCTTCTGATTTATTACAGCATCTTTTCAGGAGGATTTATGTTTATGCCTGTTTTCTGATATTCTTAACCCCATCACAAGGAGCAGCACAGACTGCACGTGAACTTTTAGATAAAGGATGGGAGCAGCTAATAGTCGATAATGACACAATTGCGTTAAAGTATTTTGCAAAAGCACATGAAACTGCTGTTGGAGAAAAAAATATTTCACTCATTGCAGAGTCATTGCTTGACATGGGAATTTGTTCTTACAGCGTCAGTTATACTCTTGGGCTGCAATATAGTTTTCAGTCAATAAGTTATTATAAACAACTGGAGAAAAATGATCCGATAACTGCTGAAAGAGGAAGGAGCCGCTGTCTGCAACTCATCAGCACTATCTATAGCCGACAGGGAAAATACAGGGATGCCATTTTATTAAGCAGACAGGCCATGCAGGGCTTTCCGGCGGAAGGTGATACC
>JANOBN010000346.1:0-9943 GCA_031411675.1 Bacteroidota bacterium
AAAATCAGAAGATTCTGAATTAGGTAAGGGTAGCCTTTTTGCAACAGGCTTAGTTGCCGGTGGTGCACTTGCCGGGGTTATTGTTGCTTTATTATCTGTTGATGAAGGAACTTTTGAGAAATTATCCAGATTAAATTTTGAAGAATCATTGCGGCATAATTTGGGTGATTCAGGTTATGAATTACTGGGAGTAGCCTTCTTCACTGCTCTTGGTTTGATATTATATAATATCGCAACCAGAAAGGATAAAAATAATGCTGATATTACTATTTAATATTCATTAAATCGTCAGAATTAAATTACGTTAAATTACTAAACTTGTACAATGAAAAAGCTTATATTACTACTGCTTGTTTTTACAAGCCAAATTTCAAACACATTTGCTCAGGAACACGGCGGTCCAATTAATTGGATGTCGTTTGAAGAAGCGGTTGAAAGAAGTAAAGTTGAACCACGAAAAATGTTTATTGATGTTTATACACATTGGTGTGGTTGGTGTAAAAAAATGGATGCCTCTACCTTTAAAGATTCTACTATTGTTAAATATATAGGCAATAAATATTATGCGGTTAAATTCGATGCAGAAACACACGATACTATTCGTTTTTTTGACAAATTATTTGTTTACAAGGCAGAAAATAAAGCCAATGAACTAGCACTTTCTTTGCTCAATGGTCAGATGAGCTATCCTTCCTTTGTGTTTCTGGATGAAAAATTTGGTATGCTTACGCCACTTGCAGGGTTTCAGCAACCGGATCAACTCATGCGTGTTCTTCGATTTTTTGGCGAGAATATATATACCATAAAAAAATGGGATGAATATGCCAAGGATGCCGCTGAAGGAAAATAATAATTAATCAGATGATTCAGCGCTTTGTTATTATTCTTTGTTTAGTCTTTTCCGGTAATTTGGCAGAAGCACAGCAAGCCAAGGTAATGAAATTAAAGCAGCTTGAAGAAGTGCTGGATTATAAGAATGACACCACTTATGTAATTAACTTTTGGGCAACCTGGTGCAAACCCTGTGTAAATGAATTGCCAAATTTCTTAGCTGTTGAAAGCGAAAATAAAAACGAAAAAATACGTTTTCTTTTTATTAGTCTGGATTTTATGAGGGAATTGGATTCACGCCTGAATACCTTCCTGAAAAATAAAAATATATCTTCCGATGTTTACTTGCTTGATGAACCGGATTACAATAAATGGATAAACATAGTTGATACATCCTGGGAGGGGAATATCCCTGCAACGTTGATTTACAACAAGACAAAAAATATAAGAAATTTTTACCCGAAGGAATTAGGACGTGAAGAATTAGATAAAGCAATTAAACTGCCAAAGCATTAATCTTCCAGCATATCAATTTCTTCCAATAGCTCTTCAAATCCCGGTTCATTAATAAAATCCTCTTTTATCTGTTTAATTAAAACCTGAGCAATTTTTAATTCCGTATTTCTTACTTCATTGTATCGCTCTTCGGTAACCTTATTATGCTTTAAAGCCATAGCTTTAAAATCATCAGCAATTTCCGTAAGAAAACTCCTGCAAACTATTTCCATTACTGTATAAAACAAATAAACTTCTTTTCGTGATAAAACAACTTTAGAACCGACATCTATTTGCTCAATTCGTACAGCAAATTGCATCACTTCCGTTTTGTCAACCAATTCCAGCATCTCTACCCTTTGTGCAAATTCATATTTATTCTGATAAAAGATGAAGCTGAAGGAGGCCGTAATGGATTTTACAAATAATTTTAATTCCTCGCCAACTGTTATCTCAATTGACTCTTTCGCATGTAATCCAGCCATAATTAGTTTAGCAATGTTTTGAAGGGCAAATATAAGCCTCCCTGATTAATTCCGTCTTATAAACTGAAAACCCTGCAACGCACACATTAATGTTAAAAATTAACCATTTAACCTGATTTATATCCCCTTCTATCAACTAATTTTGCAGCATCCCCCTCAATATCGTATTTTTAACATTGCAATTAGTGTTTGAAACATACGTTATTTATAAGCGTAGAATGGTTATTTACAAATTCATGAAAAAACAGCTCCCGGCTTCCTTCAAACTATTGTTTTTGATATCTATGTCGTTAATATATAGCTGTACACGGACTGAACCCACTACTGCACAGCCTTTTAAAAGACCTGGCCCATTGCTTATCAATAAAGTAGTTGTATCTCAGAATGATACTTCTTTAATGCAATTTGTTAATGATGAAGCACTATTCGACGAAGGCTGGGATACTTTAGCACAACCCTTGTTCTGGAAAGCAGTAATGAAGCTTTCTCCAGACTCGGCCATCATGAATGTTGCCAGTTGCCGGAAGCCTTTGGAAATGGTGGACTTCAATCGGTGGATGACGCAGTCTGAGGAACAAAAAAATTTATATAAAACAGAAGTTTGTTGTAGCAATGCCCTTGATTGTAATACCAATCTCTTTGTTACAAAAGGCAGAAGAGATTTCTTTGAGCACCGTAAATCTCTTCAGACTGTGAGCCAAGCAGTAAAAGCATTTTCAGGATATGGTGTTGATCCATGGTATGCTCAAACCATACTACTTATAGAAAGTCCCGGGAAGTCTGTACAAAAATCATGGGCAGGTGCGCAAGGACCATTTCAGTTAATGAAGGATGTTGCTACTCGTTTTGGATTAAAGGTAAACAAAAAAATGGATGAGAGAACAGACTTGAATCGCTCGGCATTTGCGGCATCACAGCTCATCAGTAGAATGTGTATCCCAAAGATTAAAAACATTCTTGATTCGCTTCATATTTCTTATCGTGAAACTGATACCTGGTTCAGATTGCTTGTTTTACATGCTTACCACGCTGGCCCGGGGAACGTAGCTTGCGTGGTTTATAAAATCAATCCAAGAGAAGGCGGCATGCAATTGATACGTCAATTATGGCTTACTGAATGTGGAGGTTTTAAGAATGAATCACAGAATTATTCACAATTAGCCCTTGCCGCTCATCTCTCCTTTAACGAAATAATTAATGAAGAAAAGGATACGATTTTTCTTGTACAAGGTGATCGTTTGCATGAAAGATATAAAAGGAAATTGGGAGGAATAAAACTCACTGCAGATCTCATTAACGATTGTAAACTGCTTTATGGAAATGATCTTGTTGATGGCACTCTGTCTGCCGACCAATATATTTCCAGAATAAATGCATTAAATCGTGAACTGGCATTAATGACTACTTCAGAAGGCGAAAATGAATATCTGAGTATAGGTAATGAATTGTTGCGCAAAAGAAAGGTAGATGATGCCATCAAGGTTCTTAAGTTCACAATTGAGCAATATCCTCAATCAGCAGTAGCTGCTGACAGTCTCAGTAAGGCGTATAAAATTTCCGGCAATAGTGGCCTGGCATTGAAATATGAGAAGCTTTCAAATGACCTGAATAAAGGGTTATCACAATAAATCCCGTATATTTTTTTCATCACTGTCTCTGTAAAGCGCTATTTTTGCCGCTCATTAATCGTTTATGAGCAGTTTGCAGGAAATCAACAAGAGAAGAACGTTTGCTATTATTAGTCACCCTGATGCAGGAAAAACTACCTTAACGGAGAAGTTTTTACTATTTGGTGGTGCTATTCAAACGGCAGGGGCTGTTAAATCAAATAAAATAAAAAAGAGCGCTGCCAGCGACTTTATGGATATAGAGCGTCAAAGAGGAATTTCTGTAGCTACCTCAGTAATGAATTTTGAATATAAGGACCTCCTTATTACTTTGCTTGATACACCGGGCCATAAAGATTTCGCAGAAGACACTTATAGAACATTAACTGCAGTAGATAGTGTAATTCTGGTGATTGACTGCCAGAAAGGTGTGGAAGAGCAAACTTATAAGCTTATGGAAGTTTGCAGAATGCGGTCAACTCCTGTTATGATTTTTGTAAATAAAATGGATCGTGAAGGGCAGTATCCTTTTGATCTTTTAGATGAACTGGAACAGAAGCTGAAAATAAAAGTACGACCATTAAGCTGGCCGGTAAGTATCGGAAGTACATTTAAAGGCGTTTATAATTTATTTGATCAGAGCTTTTATGCATTTGTACCCGGTACCGACAAAAAACCAAAAGGTGTTCAGATAAAAGAAATCAATGACCCATCTATTGATCGTATTGCAGGTGTTTATGCAGCTCAATTAAGAGAAGATGTAGAACTTATAAATGGAGTTTATGGAGAATTTAACAATTCATCTTACCTGAAAGGAGAAGTTGCTCCGGTGTTTTTTGGAAGTGCTATCAACAATTTTGGTGTACAGGAATTACTGGATACTTTTTGTGCCATCTCCCCTACTCCCGGGTCACGACCAACGGATCACGGAACAGTAGAACCAACTGCAAAAAATTTCACCGGATTTATATTTAAAATTCATGCCAATCTCGATCCTCGACACAGAGATCGAATAGCTTTCCTCAGAATTTGTTCAGGGCATTTTGAAAGAAATAAATTTTATCATCATGTCCGTTTGGATAAACAAATCAGGTTTACCTCACCTGCAACTTTTTTAGGCCAGGCTAAAAGTATTATTGATGATGCATGGCCCGGAGATGTAATAGGGCTATATGACTCCGGCAATTTTAAAATCGGAGACACCCTGACTGAAGGAGAAGATTTACATTTTCAAGGCATCCCGTCTTTCTCTCCTGAAATTTTTAAAGAACTGATCAATAATGATCCAATGAAAACCAAACAACTGGAAAAAGGAATAAACCAGTTAACGGATGAGGGGGTTGCGCAGTTGTTTACACAGTATAATGGTAATCGAAAAATTGTTGGTACGGTTGGTGAGCTGCAATTTGATGTAATTCAACACCGATTGGAACATGAGTATGGTGCCAAGAGCCGTTTTAATCTTATACAGGCTTTTAAAGCATGTTGGATTACATCATTGAATGAAGAAAAACTTGATGAATTTGTAAAATTTCGTCAGCATCAGATTGCTACTGATAAAGATGGTAACCTTGTTTACCTCGCAGAATCACAATGGATGCTTGATCAAATGATAAAAAATTATCCGGAGGTTCAGTTCCACACAACCTCAGAATTCAAACGTGCAGAGGCAGTTTAATGTTCACACCTTATATATATAAACATATATATTGTTTAAGCTTTACCCAAAATATTAAAGGGAATAATACGAGATTATTTTTTTAGCCCGAATGCAAACTCAAGAAAAAGCGGCATAACATCAGCCCATGTTGATTCATGATGCAAACCATCAATTACTTCCACATACATCATGTCATCCTCTGCATCATATCCTATTTCAGTCAATTCCTGGATTAAATCAATAGTGTCATCAATTGAATCGATGATACCATTTTTATTCCGGTCAGCAATTTCATCATTTGTTCCACACTGAAACCAAAGCCTAAGTGCATCTCGCTTTTTACTGTTTCGCACCATGCAATGTGCTATACGATGAATAGCTTCATCATAACCATCTTTATAATCCTTACTTCTCCACCAGAAAGATCCGGAAAAAATACCGGCACTTCCAAAAACATCGGAGTAATTCCAGGCAATATCAAATGCTGACAGGCCCCCGAGTGAAAAACCTGCTACTGCAGTAGCACCTACACTTTGTTGTGTCCTGAAATTTTTATTAATAAGCGGTATAAGTTCATTGGTTAAAAAACGGGAGTATTTATTTGCTTTACCACCACGGTTACGGTAATCAGGAGTAGAAGCTATTCCATATTCCTGCATTCTGTTATGGGCAAAAACTCCAACAACAATTATCGGGGGTATTACATTTCTTTCATAGCAGTCCATCAATGCTTCCCGCATCTTTACCGCTTTGAGTGATTGGCCATCGTTTATATATAAAACCGGAAAATTATGATCAGTAGTTTCCTCATACCAGGGTGGTAAAAGCACTTCCATTTTCACCCTCCTTTTTAAAGCCGCTGAATAAAAATCATCTATTGTAACCGACTTTATAAGTGACTCTGTTCGGGGTATTTTGGTGTCTTTGTTATCCTTTGTGTTCAATCCCAACGATTTCTCCATTAGTTCTATTAAATCCATCACCAACAAAAGTACAAAGCAATTGTGCAGCCATCTTCAATTGTGTTAAAGATTTTATAACAATTGTATTGAATTACTTTTTATGGGAAAATTTTACTTCCTGTAGGTTTGCATGGTCAGTTCCCCGCTCTCTATCTGCCTGACAATACCTTCAATCATTATATCCTGGCCTTCAGGGTCATATTCGGTTCGCAGGTTTTCTCCAAATAAACGAGCCATACCCTGCCATAAAAAGGCCTGAAAAGAGCCCCTCATTTCCTTTACCAAATGATAGGACGTATTTCCTGTTTCCCGGTCAATGAGCTTAATAAGAATCCGCCCTTGAGTTACTGTTAGGTTTTTAAGATCCCTTTCAAATTCCTCACGCAGTTGTTTTTCTGTTTGCTTAATATACTTCTTCTTCATTCGTGATGAACCAATATACGCAAGGCTATCATTAATCACTTTTAATTTACTGGCAGCAAGTTTTGCATATGGGTATGCCTTTAATACATCTCTGCGGAGCTTAATGTAAGCTTTCATCCGAAGGGCTGCTTCCGGTGATAGAGCACCAATTATTTCAACCGGAGCAAGATTTATAAGAGGAATTGTATCACCGTCAATGACGGTTGCAAGTGTTTTGATTCTACCATCAGGCATCACTACTTGCGCTTTTACAAAGAAACCGGTAAACAGAAAAAAAACTGCCGGTATTATCTTTTTCATCCAGGTAATTTTATTCACTGCTGTTTCAAGATTCAAGCCAAATATAATCACCCTCTGTTTTTCTTCCAGTTTGAACTTGTTGTAACAGATGAGGTGTTTTCTGCAATGTGAACCTGAACGCTTTTACTATAGAAATCTGCACACGCAATCGCTGCAATCATTTCTTCTTCATCCGTAAGTTTATCGCCCTCTAACCATTTATCCAGATATAACTTTACAAAATTAGTATCAAAATTTCCGGAAGTAAATGCAGGATGTTCCATCACATAACGACAAAATGAAAGGGTAGTTTCCGGACCGGTAATTATATATTCATCAATAGCTCTTTTCATTCGTACAATTGCTTCATCTCTGTTGCTGCCATATGCAACAAGCTTAGCAATCATCGGATCGTAATATATGGGTATATCCATTCCTTCTTCATATCCGTCATCCACACGTATGCCCGGACCCTGCGGGCGCACATAAGTGGTCAGCTTACCAATATCAGGAAGAAAATTATTTCTGGGATCTTCTGCATACACCCTCACTTCTATTGCATGACCTTTCATGGAAATTTCATCCTGTGTGAAAGCAAGTTTTTCACCTTGAGCGACTTTAATCTGCTCTTTAACAAGGTCAAGTCCGGTAATCAATTCTGTAACCGGATGTTCCACTTGAAGTCGCGTATTCATCTCAAGGAAATAGAAATTTTTGTTTTCATCGAGCAAAAATTCCACGGTACCTGCACCAGTATAATTGCATGCTTTAGCAATTTTCACCGCACACAATCCCATTTCCTTTCTTATTTCAGGAGTTAAAACAGAAGAAGGTGCCTCTTCCACTACCTTTTGATGTCTTCGCTGTATCGAGCATTCTCTTTCAAAAAGATGAACAATATTACCATGCTGGTCGCCTAAGACCTGAATTTCAATATGCCGTGGCGATGTAACAAATCTTTCAAGGAATACGGATCCGTCACCGAATGCTGAAGTAGCTTCACTAATTGCCATATTGAGCATTTCATCAAAAGCAGCTTCATTATCTACTATCCTCATCCCTTTACCGCCACCGCCTGCCGAGGCCTTAATAAGTATTGGAAATCCAACGTCTGCAGCTACCTTCTTAGCTTCCTTCGGATCGGTTATAGAATAATCAGTGCCAGGAACTAAAGGAATATTATTGGCCCTGGCGGCTGCCTTGGCTGCTAATTTGCTTCCCATCATTTCCATTGCCTCGGGTGATGGACCAATCAGTATTAAGCCTTCTTGTTTTACCCTTCTTGCAAAAGCCGGGTTTTCTGATAAAAAGCCATAGCCGGGATGAATCGCTGTTGCTCCGGTAAGTTTACAGGCATCAATAATCTTATCTATTATAAGATAGCTTTGTGATGAAGGAGCGGGTCCGATATTAACTGCCTCATCAGCATATCTGACATGTAAGGCATTGCGGTCAGCATCAGAATAAACAGCAACTGTTTTAATCCCCATTTCACGTATGGAACGCATAATTCTTAACGCAATTTCTCCTCTGTTTGCAATTAGGATCTTATTAATTTTCATCGTAAGTAAACAGTTTGATAGGATGATCTTTACAAGTCTATAATGAGCAAAAATAGGTGTTCCTGCTATTCCTACTGAACATAATAATCAACAACTGCTGTTAGAAAGTTTTATTGCCAAAATAAATCAACTTCCCAAGAACAAAATACAAATTTGACATTATGTATGTAAGGTTAAAGCCTGGTTGTAAAATCAGTTAACCGAAATGGCAGCTTCTTCAATATGCTCCTTTACCTTTTCCATTAGCCAGAGCGGAGTTGATGTGGCACCACAAATACCCACAGAAGCCGCATCGTCAAACCATGATAGATTTAATTCATCATATGAAGAAATAAAATAACTCCTTGGATTATTTGCCTGACAAACACTAAATAAAGCTTTACCATTAGAACTTTTTTTACCGCTTACAAAAACAACCACATCATGTAATTGAGCAAACCGTTTCATATGAGGCTCGCGATTGGAAACCTGCCTGCAAAGTGTATCGTTACTTACAAAATCACCTTCCTCCAGGCTTCCCTTAAATTTCACGATATTTTCCTGAATCATACGTTCCATATTCTCAAAACCCAATGTGCTTTTTGTTGTTTGAGAAAAGAAATATACCGGTTTAGAAAAATCAACTTTTTGCAGATCATCTTCCGTTTTCACAACAATTGCATTGCCCTCCGTCTGACCAACCAAACCATTTACTTCTGCATGTCCCTGTTCACCATAAATAACAATCTGACCTCCGTTTGCAATGGCATCAGAGTAGCTGTTATGTACTCTGTTCTGTAACTTTAAAACAACAGGACAAGATGCATCAATAAGTTCAATATTATTTTTTATTGCAAGTTTATAAGTGGATGGTGGCTCACCATGTGCACGGATCAAAACTTTGCAATTTTTAAGATTTTCCAATTCCTCATGGTTGATAATTTTCAATCCCTTTTCCTTCAGACGATCCACTTCCATATGATTGTGAACAATATCGCCGAGGCAATAAAGTGTACCTGTTTGCTCCAGTTCATCTTCTGCCATTTGAATGGCATATACCACACCGAAACAAAATCCTGAATTTGAATCTATAATTACTTTCATGTTTTTAATTCCGCTTTTGGGGAAACTGTAATCTTTTTTAACTCTTCTAAAACAAATTCCACCTGTTCATCAAAATTCATATTGGAATTATCCAGAATAATGGCATCCGGAGCTTTCCTTAACGGACTTTCCTCTCTGTGTGAATCTTCATAATCCCGACCAACCAGATTATTAATAATCTCGTCACGGGTGACGTTCATTCCCTTTGCCAATAATTCTTTATGCCGGCGTTGAGAACGAATTTCCGGATCTGCTTTCATGAATATTTTAAGATCGGCATCAGGAAAAACGGTTGTTCCAATATCACGACCATCCATTACCAAACCACCTTTCTTACCAGCCAACTGCTGCAAATGAACCATCTTTTTACGAACCTCTCTGATACTGCTTACATGACTTACGTTTTCAGAAATTTCCATGGAACGAAGCTCATCTTCTACACAAGACCCATTTAAATACACCTCAGAAAACCCGGTTTCCGGATTGATTTTAAAAGAAATATGAATCTGGTCAAGGATTGTTTCATAATCAAAGCCATTATGATTAACTTCTTCAG
>JANOBN010000347.1:0-1758 GCA_031411675.1 Bacteroidota bacterium
AATAGCACAAGCTATTGAAACTGTAACCCCCAAAGCATCCCAATTTATTTTGAATAAAGACATAATTTTTATTTACGATTTGTTGATTTGGGATTTACGATTTATGGCTGCTGCACACCTTTAAACTTTTAAACCTTAAACTAACGAGTAACGTGAAGCAAGTATTTTTCTTTAAAATATTCCTCATCAAAAATATCGGCAACATTAATCATTTTCGGGCGAGTGCGACTATCGCTAATTTCTTGGTGAAGATCGCCACCTTTGAGGCAAATTAAACCATTGGCAACATTTGTTTTAAGTGCTGTGCTTAACAATGGTTTGCTCCAAAACCATAAATCTTTTAAAGGTGCAACTGCACGGCTAATGGCAAAATCAAATTTTCTATTTTTTATTTCTTCTGCACGGCAATGTTGTGTAGTAATATTTTTAATGTTGGCAGCAGCACAAATTTCGTTTACTACTTTTAGTTTTTTACCAATACTATCTACCAGATGAAATTCAGTTTCGGGGTAAAATATTGCCAATGGAATGCCCGGAAAACCGCCACCACAGCCAATATCAATCACTTTAGTAACTTTTGAAAACTTAGCAACAGTGGCAATGCTTAATGAATGTAACACGTGGTGTAAATACAATTCATCAATATCTTTTCGGGATACTACATTTATTTTTTCGTTCCATTCTTTATATGATGGCAACAGCATTTCAAACTGCTCTGTTTGAGTTGGAGTAAAGTCGGAAAAATATTTTGAAATAATTTGGATAGACATTTACGATTTACAATTTTAGATTTACGATTTATAGAACGCAGACTTTTATGATTTGTTAAGAGTAACCTATAATAGTTGAAGCTAAATTTATATTTTACTGATGAACGGAGCGTCGCCACTATCGCCCAATAGTTATTCAACAGCTAGTTACAAAAAAAAAAACTATGTACCGAATAAACTAATTAACCCTGCTTTGCAGGCATTACAGCTTTTGGTTTTTTCGGTTTATCGGCAGGATTTTTTAACGCATCACTTGTTTTCTTATCATCTTTTGGTGGTGTATTTATTGGCTTTGTTTCTTCTGAATAAGGATTGGTTTCATCAGATTTTGTTTCCTTTTTTTGGTTTAAATCTCGAGGAATATCTTTGCTCTATGCACTTTTTGTACGTGTTGAAATCAAATCTCATTGCCAGCTTGCGTCGGTGACGCACGCGCGGCCTCCCGTGTCTTCGAGTAAGATTAGCACGCTTACAAAGATGGCTTTAAAGAATGCCAAAGTTTGCTTTGCTCTCTCGCGCTCACGTTGACATTTCCAGTTTTACAAGAACATCGTCTACAGCGTGGAAAAATTCATTCATAAAGTAAGCTGGATTTCTCTTTTTACTGTCATTTACTCCTTTAGGTTCGTCCTGAGTTTAAGCTGGCCGGCATCTACGTAATTGACTCAATTGTGAATCATTCTCGCCGGGTGCGTAAAACGAGTTTTTCTTGTGCTCAATCTAGGCCAATCCGAAAGACCTTTATGGACCCCGATTCGCGAAGAATTTTGCCCAAACTTTTGAGGCTGCACGTTCATGCCTGCGTGAGGACCATGTGAGAAGAATCTTTGTCTGTTGCTTTGACAAAGCAGGATCGGGTTCGGAAAGTTGTTCGTCTCTGGCGAGAGAATAAGGTTTTCGAAGAAGAGGTATTCTAACGTTCTAGTCTTCCCCTTATCATACATAGGCGTGCACCATCGCGGAGACCACCTTTGAAGGTGCAGCCGCC
>JANOBN010000348.1:0-1544 GCA_031411675.1 Bacteroidota bacterium
ATTTAAATTCAGATTTTCCTTCACTAAAAAAAATTAATGATTAATAATCCGAACCTATTTAAAATAATATAATTAATTAAATTGACAATCTAAAAAGACATAATTATTTTTCTCTGCAAACATCATTAAGTCACTAAAAGTTGATTAACAAATATAACAGAAATTCTAACTTCCGTTATTATCTTAAGAATACTATTTTCATATAGCAATTATAAAAATTGGTAAAGCGGCTTAAAGAACCTTAAAGCAGAATGAAAGCATATTTTTACTGCTATAAGACCTTCAATAAAATGTTGAATCTATTGAAATACAATAAGATAATATTATTTTATTTCAAAAGAATGATGTTTCGTGCCTGCATTTTCCTCCTATTCTATTGTAAATTTTAAATGTTCAATACTTAATACCCAATACCCAATAACTATTAACAATTATTTACGTGGCATTTTTGCATTTTTATAAAATCGTATTATATTTGTTTCTCCAACCCAAACACCATGAAATCAAAAATTATTTTATTAGCAATGCTCATCATAGTTTTTAATGCTTGTCAGCGCTCAGATGATGAAGTAATTCCTTCAGCCAATGAACAAGAACAAGTTCTAAAGCAAATTCAAAATCCTGTATCTGCGCCAATAGGTAAACCTTTATCCCGTAAGGAGATTGATGACGCTATTGAGCGGACAATGAAATCCGGCAAATCATTTAACTGGACAGAAGTAGATTTAAAAATGTTATGGAGTGCACTACAGTATGATGATCAGGTACTAGCGATAGGATATCGTCCTTCAACTGTTGTTGATGTGGATCAGATAATTGATAAAGTTAATATAAAAACAGGTGAATGGAAGGCCGTTCATGATGCCTTAATAGACTTAATTCTTACAGAATTGAACCTGAATGCTACTCAACCCATTAAACTAAATGATATTTTGATAGAAGATGATGCAGTATTGCCGATAATTACTTTGAAATTGAATGACAGAAAGGTAATTACATCATTGTATAACCTTATAAATGTACGTTATCTGGAGCCATTGGGATACTGGCCTGTTAGTGGCGCTTTTAAAATTCAGTCTTCATCGGGATGCAGTGCTTCTTCACAAGCATTAAATACTGCGGATTATACTACAATTCCCCCTGGCTGTTTATTGCCCTGGAATTATAACAATGTAACTATTCCTGCCGCCTGGACAACCGCTCAGGGTGCAGGAATCAAGATTGGCGTAATAGATGCCGGAATAAGTGCATCCCAATCATTGCTTGGCGGGTTATTTCAAAATGGGTATTCTAATGTGTCGCGAACAGTAGCTCTTGATTATACTTACGGCACATCTGCATACGCTACTTGTACGCATGGAACATCCATGTCAGGTCTTGCAGTTGGTCCACGTAATGATCAAAATGCAGTTACAGGAGTTGCCTATCAATCAAGTTTGTTTTTTGTTCATGGATGTGATGATGTTGTACTCGATCAATCTGCCGAGAAAACAGGTGTAAAAAATGCCCTTATTAAACTTGGTGATGATGCTGACACAAGAATC
>JANOBN010000349.1:0-2293 GCA_031411675.1 Bacteroidota bacterium
TTTCATCATAAAACCATTTACATGGAATAGATTTTTGCGGCTGATTTAGCCCATGCAAAACGTCTTGATAAAAATCAACAACCAAAAGAATTTTTGCTTTAATTTTTAACATGTTGTTCTTTGTTTTTAAATTGGTAATTCCATTGTAAATGTACTCCCTTTTCCAGCTTCGCCTTTTACAGCAATAGTTCCCTTATGCGCTTCAACAATTGCTTTTACATAACTTAATCCAAGGCCAAAACCTTTCACATCATGTATATTTCCGGTCTGTGCCCTGTAAAAGGTCTCAAATATCTTTCGTTGTACCTCTTTAGACATTCCAATGCCCTTATCTGTTACAGTAATGATAAACATGCCTCCGGAATTATATGAGGCAATCCTTATATACGGATTTTCAGGAGAATATTTATTTGCATTATCAAGAAGGTTAATTACTGCATTTAAAAGATGATTACCATCTCCGGTCAATACAAAATCAGTTGCTTTCAGGTCACTTTCAAGAATACCGTTACGTTGCTCCAATTGCAGCATAACTTTACTTATTGCACGTTTTATTACGTCATGCATATCGAGTTGCTCTTTACGCAGGTTTAGTTCACCTTTGTCAATCTGAGCCATCTGCAATACATGCTCTACCTGTTTTAACATTCGTTCATTCTCATCACGTATTACAGTAGTATAATATTCCAGTTTCTCTGTGCTTGAATGAATACGGGGATCCTTGATGGCCTCATTGGCTATAGCAATTGTTGCTATCGGAGTTTTAAACTCATGAGTCATATTATTTATAAAATCACTCTTGATATCAGCTACCCTTTTTTGTTTTAAAATAGTATGCATGGTATAAGCAAAAACAAGGACGATAATAAGAGAAAAGAGAAAGGAGCTTAATATCATTGGCCATAAGCTGATTAAAATATAATTGATTTTATCACCAAGATAAAGCAACAAAACATCATCATGGTTAAACACATCATTCGGAAATAGGTTGGCCACATATGGCGATTCCAGAAGGCTCTGAGAGTCCTTTTTATCCTTAACAAACAAAAGACTATCGTAACCCGTTTTTTTTACGCCGAAATTATAGCTCTGAGGGAGACTTCTTTCTGACAATTCCCTGAAAATAATGGAATCAAGTTCTTTTGGAGTAACTCGCTTAAGCGGATTTTGCTCAGGATCTATGACCTGGAAAGTAATCCGTTGCATCATATTATTCAACTTGCGCAATTTCGATTTTACACGCTGCTGGGTAATTGTTGTAAAGGAATCCTTCTGCGCGCTATAGCGTTTCATCTGAATAGCTATCACCTCCTTTTGCTGAATATCTTTTTCAATTTTGAAATTGATTGTAGAGTCCATCCTTGGCTGAGGAGGATGCATATGCTCTAAATCGTTAGGGTGATCTTTCAACTTATTAAAATAAGCTTCTATTCTCTGATATACTTCTTCTGATACTTCGGGTATTGGTGGTATAGGCGGAGGTGGTCCGGGCAGGTATGCATCAACCAAACTGTTTATGGTAGTATCCAGCCATTGCTGCTCCACCCATGACGTATCCTGCTCCGTTAGAAAGTTGCCGGCCACAATTCTCATATTTTCTTGTTGCTCTACTCTGTCAACTATAGCAATAAGTGCCTGCTTTACATTACGCTCAAACTGTACATTTTTTAGCTGAACGTCATGCCTGATCCAATATGCCTGAAGAAGTATAATGCCGGTCAAAGCAGCCGTCATCAGACATAAAATAATATTGAATCTTTTTCTGGTCATAAAAGGTTTTCAAAAATAGGTTATATATTAATTTAATTTAACGTGATTAACTTTTCATTAACCCCAATTAACGGTGCATTAACTCAAAAATTATTGATGAGGTGTAGATTTGTCAAAATTGTAACTCATAAATGATTTGCAGGATTCTCACCCTTTAATAAAACAACCATGAAAGCAAAATTCACTTTATTGATTGCTGTCCTGACATCTATGCTAAGCCTGCATACAAATGCTCAGAAAACGGATAAGCAAACAAAAAAAACCAACATTACCATTATCAGAGAAGAAAACGGTATTAAAACAATTATTGACACCACATTTACAGACGAGGATGAAGCGGTAATCGACGAGTTCTTTCTGAAACAGGGATTAGACAAATCAACACCCCCTGTACCTCCTTCCCCACCTTCTCTGAAAGCCCTGCCGATTCCTCCTGTTCCTTCAACACCTCCTGCTCCACCTATTCCACCATTGCCTGACGATAAAAGCAGTTTTTATTTCCATTTTAAAGGATCTGAAAACG
>JANOBN010000350.1:0-7212 GCA_031411675.1 Bacteroidota bacterium
TCCATTAAAATAAGGTCATAGTCAGCATCCCCTGCTTTTTGAACAGCTTCTTCCCCGTTATTGGCAATATCTACTTTAATGTCATCAAATAAAAGTTCCAGTGTATCAACTGCAACCATCTGATTGAAGGGCTGATCTTCTGCTAAAAGCACATGAATATGCTGATTTATAGACGTGTCGTCTTTCACAAAATATTCGATAGGGGCCACTGATTCCGGAGAAATTTTGTAAGGCAACATCACCGTAAAAACCGAACCCTTCCCTAATTCACTTGCTACATGAAGGGAGCCTTTGTGCAATTCCACCAACTGCTGCGTTATACTTAAACCAAGACCCGTGCCTCCGAACTTCCTTGTGGTATCATCATTTTCCTGAGTGAAACTTTCAAAAATCTTGGTGATATTTTCCGGAGCAATACCTATACCCTGATCAATTGCTTTCATGATTACGTTTACCTCCATATCTCCGGTTTTCTCTGCAGATATTTCTAAACGTACCTCGCCCTTCTCAGTAAATTTTATTGCATTGGATAATAAATTGGTAACAATCTGCCCTACTCTTACGGGGTCTCCGATTAAAAACTGAGGTACGCCCGGATCAATATTCATGACCAGATCAATATTTTTTTCATCCGACTTAAACTTTAGCGTATGATAAATACTTTGCATCTGCTGATAATAATCGAAAGGAATATTTTCCAATGAAACTTTACCGGCTTCAATTTTTGCCAGATCAAGTATGTCGTTTATGATGCCCAGAAGATTATTGGAAGCCTGACGCATCGTTTGCAGATAAAACATCTGATCAGGCTTTGGGTCTTTGCTAAGCAGAAGGTTGACAATACCTGTTACAGCGTTTAACGGAGTACGAATTTCATGACTCATATTAGCCAGAAACTGTTGTTTAAAACGCTCGCTGCGGATGGCATGTTCCTTCTCAACAATGGCAACGCCTAAATCGGATTGGGCTTTTATTCCACTACGAATCACCTTTGACTCATGTACCGTTTTTTTAATGGTTGCTTCCAGATCTGTAAAATCAATAGGCTTTGTTAAAAAGTCAAATGCTCCACGATTCATTGCTGTACGGATATTATTAAGGTCATTATAAGCAGTTACAACAATTGCTTTATAATTGGTGTCCTTCTCCTGAAGCTTACCCAGAAAAGTAAGGCCATCCATTTCCGGCATATTAATATCCGTCATTACTGCATCAAATTCGCGTATTTCATCCACCTTATTCAGTGCATCGATGCCATTTAGCGCAAATTCAAATATATATTGCCCGCTTTTTATCTGAGCACGAAAACGTTGACGGATGAGCGGTTCCAGATCCGGCTCATCATCCACAACTAAAATTCTTGAAGGTCCATTCATAAATAGAAATAAGTAATATGGTTGATTATAAAGTCCATCGGCAAGAAGAACCTCTTCCCCCTTTTAACAATTGCGAAAGTTAGCAATAAAGTTAATACCGCCAATGCTGTAACAATGACAAAAAAATGATAAGTATCAAATGGTTAAATATTTCATATTCTATACAATACCTGTCAAAGGCATTTTAATGGTAAAAATGGTGCCATTGCCGGGCTCTGATCTTGCTGATATACTACCTCCGTGAGCTTTAGTAATAACATCATAGCTAAGCGACAATCCAAGCCCGGTTCCTTCACCCGGTGGTTTGGTGGTAAAGAAGGGTTGAAAAATGTTTTTAAGAATATCGGCCGGCATTCCATCAGCATTATCAGAAATCTTAATACATACATTTTTTTCTTCCAGTGAAGTTATGATAGTAACGACCGGTTCATACAGCAGTTGCTTTTTCCTCTTTTTCAGCATTGCATAAAAAGCATTCTCAAGAATACTAATGATTACTCTTTCAATTTCAATTTGCTGTAAACGTAGAGGAGGAATAGTGGAAGCGAGGTAATACTGAACAGTTATAAGAAAAGAAGGATTACGTGCAAGATGATTGCTGTAGGTAATCTGATAGCTTTCTTCAATTAGCTTGTTAATATTGGTTAATACTTTTTCCTGAGTCTCCTCACGTGAATGAAGTAACATATTTTTTACAATGCCATCAGCCTTTCTGCTATGGTCAACAATCTTTGACAGGTTCTGCTGAATGTCCAGTATCAGTTCCTGACGTTCCTCTGCCGAATCTGTATTCTTAAATTCATTCAGCATGTCAATTGAAAGAGAAGAAAAATTATCAATGAAATTCAATGGATTTTTTATTTCATGAGCAATCCCGGATACCATCTGACCAAGTGATGCCAGTTTCTCACTATTTATAAGTTGATCCTGGGTAAGTCGTAGCTCATCAAGCGTTAAGGCAAGTTCTGCATTTGCCTTTCCAAGTTTTGCATTGGTCAATTTATTGGTTCGATAACGACTATATATAAAATATGTAAGAACGCCGATTATCAGTAAAATGAGTAGCAAAATATTCTGAAAAGATTTCTGACGATTCAATTGCAATTCCTTTCTGGCAAGATCAAGTTGTTGAATAGCTTTTTCTCTGGTTATTTTTTCCATTTCAACACTGCTCGACTGTAACTGCTCTAATGCCATTTCCTTATTCTGACGTTCTATATCGGTTGCCGTAATCTGTGCGCTTAACTCCATCTCCTTCTGATTGGCAATTAACATCTGCTCTTCCGCCTTTCTCTCCAGCATGGCAATAATATTTCCCTTTTCTGCTTCTTCCATAAATCTTTCCTCTTCACTCCCGTATTTTTGTTTTACTCTGTTAATGGAATCTTTTAAAGCACGGTATTGCTCATGAAATACATCCGCTTTATTAAAATTCTTATTGAAGCTATATATAGTAAATAACTTCATCAGCACTTCCTTCTTCAGTTTCGACACTAAAAGCTGATTATCCAATGCCAGACTTTTATTAAAATATTCAATTGCTTTATCGTTAATCCCCTTTTTAAAATATACCAGTCCTATGTCTCTTTGAATTATTGCCAGGCGCATCCTATTACCACTTTTAGAAACAATTGAAAATGCTATGTTAAAATTCTGAAAGGCATTATCATATTCATCATTGATAAGATATAATTCTCCAAGCAAATTATATACTATACCTGAAGCGGCTTCATCACCGGAATCCTTAAATCCTTTTAATGATTTTAAATAAAGTTCCTTGGCTACATCATACTTTTTTAATCGCGTAGCGCATTGAGCTGCAAAAGAAGCAACCGGCCCTATTCCACGGATAAAATTTTCCTCTTCCATCATCAGAAGGGACCTGCTGAAAACAGAGAATGCTCTTTCATAATCCGGCATTCTCATATGAACAAGACCTATTTGTGCCAATACAACAGACTGCGCTTTTACAGACTTAGTATTTTCACCCGCCTTTAATGCCTTATTAAAATATTGCAGTGCTTTTGTGTAATCACCCTGATTAAGATAAATATACCCAAGTGCACTTGCATTGGTAATGATGCCTCTGCTATTCTGATGCGTTTCCGCTATTTTCAACCTGCGCTGACTTCCCTCTTCATCATTTGTGAAAGCCGCTTTTCTCCCTGACAAAGGTTTGATCACGTCAAACATCCCTGTGGTATCCATCAAATTCTGTATCAATTCTTCCTGAGCAGGGGCAACAGTTGAATAAAATAAGCAGATAAATAAAATAAGAAGTCCTTTCAGGAGATGATGCTTTATAAACACTTTAAAATGATATGCGATAAATAATAAAATGTAAAAATAACTACAACCGCTTTAGAAAAAAAGGGAAGCAACTTGCCTCCCTTTAACTACATATTAAAACCAAAGTTACTATCCTTATTCTTGTTTCGACTTAGATGTTTGCTTGTTATGCTTAAAAATATCTTGTCGGCGTCTGCTTTGTTCATTTACCAGATTGCGGTGTTCATCGGACAAATTGCTAAAGTGAAAATCCTGCGACAGCACATAAGCATCTAAAGAAATTTCCTTGCTTTCTGACAGCTTTTCCATCTTCTTAAAACCTGTTTCGATTTTCTTGATCTCCGTCTTTTGTGTCTTGGTGAGGGGCATATTTTTCAGCGTATTAGTAAAGTAAAGGTAAAGTACAAACGCAAAATATAATTCTTTGGTATCATAACTTTATGAACAGCCAACGGTTATTAGTGCCAGCCAATTCTGATGACCTATTTGGGGTTGTTCATAAGTCTTTGTTTTATTGTACTTTAACAAGATATTATAAGATTTTACCAATGCCACCGTTCGCTTAAAAAAACCTGTAAATCTTATCAAGCTTACATACTAGAACGGGTATTCTACAGTTTTACTATATTGTTCATTAAAATAATACTTGACAGGCGTTATATTATATGTAACTTGCGGCTCCCTTTAAGTAGTATAATTTAGTCAGCGAAAGTAACAGAACAAACTAACAATCAAAGCAATATGAGACAGCTAAAGATAACAAAGTCAATTACAAATCGTGAAAGTGCATCATTTGAGAAGTATTTACAGGAAATTGGTAAAGAAGAGTTAATAACAGCACAAGTAGAAGTAGAGTTAGCCCGACTAATCAGGGCCGGAGATCAGAAAGCCCTTGAAAAACTAGTACGAGCCAATCTTCGTTTCGTAGTATCCGTTGCAAAACAGTATCAGACTCAAGGCTTAAGCCTTCCTGATCTTATAAATGAAGGAAATCTTGGTCTAATAAAAGCAGCCAAGAAATTTGATGAAACCCGTGGATTTAAGTTCATTTCTTATGCAGTTTGGTGGATTCGTCAGAGTATTATGCAGGCTCTTGCTGAGCAGGCACGTATTGTGCGTTTGCCATTAAACCAGTTGGGTGCTGCCAATAAAGTTAAGAAAGCGTTTTCGGAGCTAGAGCAAAAGTTTGAGCGTGAGCCAAGTGCAGAAGAGTTAAGTATTCTTCTGGATCTTCCAATGGATAAGATTACCAATACCATGAAGATGCCCGGCAAACACGTTTCTATGGATGCGCCGCTTGTTCAGGGTGAAGACAGTACACTCCTTGATGTTATTGAGAATTCTGATTCACCGGGTGCTGACAGCATGCTGATGAATGAGTCTCTTCAAAAAGAAATCAATCGTTCGTTAGCTACCTTGTCGGAGCGTGAGCAAGATGTAATTAAAATGTTTTACGGAATTGGTATTCAGCACGGTTTATCTCTGGAAGAAATCGGAGAAAAATTTGACCTGACCAGTGAGCGTGTAAGGCAGATTAAAGAAAAAGCAATTAAAACATTACGTCAGAATTCAAGGAATAAGTTGTTAAAGGCTTATCTCGGATAATACGACTATCTAAAAATAAGAACCCCGGTCATCAATGATTGGGGTTTTTTTATGGCTATTCCAAATGATATTTTTGTTTGTATTTACGATACAGTTGTTTCTGAATATTATCCAGATTAATTTGTCTTCCCTGAATGAATGCCATTTCCACTTCACATGATTTCATATCCAATGCATCTCCGGTTGAAATAAATAATGTTGCATCCATTCCATCTTTTAGCATTCCACATGAATTATTGATGCCCAGCACTTCTGCAGGCATGGACGTGATGGCGCGCACTGCTTCTTCATATGGTAAATCATAAGCCACAGCAGTTCCTGCTTCGAAAGAAAGGTTACGTTGTTGCCAGTACCCGTCGTCCGTTATGCAGAATTTAACTCCGGCTTTATACAATAAGTAAGGCAACTTGTATGGCAGGTCAATATCTTCATCTTCTCGCATCGGAAGTGAATGTGTTCTTCCTAAAACCACTGCAATATTATTTTCTTTCAATACATCAGTAGTCTGCCAGCTATCCTTTCCGCCTACCAAAACCATTTGTATTCCCTGCTGTTTACAAAACTGAACTGCAGAAAGTATTTCTTTGATGTAATCACATCTTATATATAATTTTTTTGTTTTATTGAATAGTCCGCGCATAGCTTCAAAATTCTGATTCACTGTTGTTGGTTTAGCGGTGATTGAATACGATTTTGCATCAGTAAAATACTTTTCCAATTCCTGCAATTGCTTTTCCATTTTATCCTTCTGGTCCTCTTCTGTTGGCTTTTCACTTTTAAAAATCCGCATAGATGGCCATGACATGATTATTCCTTCATCCATTCTAACAGCAGCGTCCTCCCAATTCCAGGCATCCAGTTGCACTACTGATGTACTTCCGGAAATCAATCCTCCGGATGGAACTATCTGCGCCAATAATACCCCATTGGTGCGCAGCGTAGGAATAATTTTTGAATCCGTATTGTAAGCACTGATTGCCCGCACACTTGGATTGATGGTTCCTGTTTCGCTGTTATCGATGGTAGAACGTACCAATTCAATTTCTTGCAAGCCAATGGAGGAATTCATTGCAATAAAACCGGGGTAAATATGTTTACCATCTACATTAATAATGGTGTCGAATGATCCGCGGTCTGCTTTATATCCTCTAGAATCCATAATGAAGGTGATTTTTCCATTGGCTAATGCAACTGCACTCATCTCAATGACTTCTCCATTACCCAAATGTGCTTTTGCTCCGATAAAAAGAATCCGCTTAATGTCATTTGAAGGTGCGGGATTTTGCGCTATTGCAATCGGTGCAATCAGTACAATCAATATATATATAACTAAGGCTTTCATTCTTTTAGTGTTTTAGATTTACTATTAGTAAATTGTTTAATATTAAATTGAAATATAAATCAGTTCTTTTTGTTTGCCTCACCCCATACCCTACTCCGGGGGAGAGGGAGACTCTGGTCTGATTTATATTTCAGAATGGTATAATTTATCAAATTCCTTTATTTTTCTTAATTTCATTAATGTTCATCTCCACCCTCTTCACAATGCTTTTCTTTTTTCGGTTTAAATGCAGGACGAACAGTTTCGGCACCTTTATTTTTTTCAAGGATCATCTTTGGGATAATACGTCTTCTTTCATTTTCATTTTGCTTACGGAGTTCAATATCCCGCTGTGCATCAAAATAACAAACTCCATCAACAAATGTTTTTAAAGGCTTGGCATAGACTGACAATGGATGATTAGTCCATAATACTACATCTGCATCTTTTCCTTCTTTAATACTACCCACTCTGTCACTCACATGAAGCATGATTGCAGGATTAAGCGTTACCATTTTTAATGCATCTTCTTCACTTACATTTCCATACTTTACTGATTTGGCAGCCTCCTGATTAAGCCTTCGTGCCATTTCACCATCATCGCTGTTTATTGCCGTTACG
>JANOBN010000351.1:0-3949 GCA_031411675.1 Bacteroidota bacterium
TGGGATATTAACCGGGCTTCCAATTATATATTAAGTCTTCTTAATGATGATGTTCTTTGCGAAAAAGTAAAAGAAGATGCATACAAGGACCTCGAAAGTATTAGCTGGGATGTTGCAGCTGCACATGTGCTGAAAGGTTATCAAAAATATAATCTGGTTAAAGATGCAGTTTTAGCCTGACAGATTCGATCTGACAATTATCCAGGAATTAATTAATCCGAATTCTAATTCACCATATATATGCCCAGTGTTTGTTTCTACTTCCAGGTTCATCAACCATTTCGCTTAAAAAGATACTCCTTTTTTGATATCGGAAAAGATCATTTCTATGAGGATGACGAAAAGAATCGTTGGATACTCGATAAAGTTTCTGAAAAATGCTACCTTAAAACGAACCGTAAAATCCTTGACCTGATCACCAGGCATAAAGGTAAATTCCGCGTTTCTTATTCAATCAGCGGTGTAGCAATTGAACAGTTCGAAAATCATCGTCCTGATGTGCTACAATCGTTTATTGATTTAGCTAAAACAGGATGTGTTGAATTTCTAAGTGAAACATATTACCATTCTCTGAGCTATATATATTCCAAAAACGAGTTTAAGCGTCAGGTGGAGATGCATAAGGCAAAGATCAAGGAGTATTTTGATCAGACACCTAAGGTTTTCAGGAATACAGAGCTTATCTACAATAATGATCTTGCATCCTATATTGAAAAGATGGGATATAAGGGCATTTTATGTGAAGGTAAAGACAGCATTCTGGGAGAACGTACTCCTAACAATTTATATCAACCTGCCGGCACTTTAAAAATTAAAGCAATGCTGAAAAATTATCGGCTTAGTGATGATATAGCTTTCCGTTTCAGCGATCGTAACTGGTCAGAATGGCCATTGCAGGCAGATACATTTGCAAGCTGGGTACATAAAATTGCAGGGACAGGAGAAGTGCTTAATCTGTTTATGGATTATGAAACTTTCGGTGAACATCAGTGGGAAGAAACCGGCATATTTGATTTTCTGGATCATCTTCCTGCAGAAATTTTAAAACATCCTGACTTCGATTTTAAAACGGTAGGAGAGGCAATCGATACTTACAAAGTACGCGACATTTACAATGTGGAAGAATTTATAAGCTGGGCAGATGCTGAACGCGATTTATCCGCATGGCTCAGTAATGCTATGGAACAAGAAGCAGCGAAACGTATTTATTCTCTGGAAGAGAAAATAACAAAATCAAACAATAAAGATTTGCTAGATGTTTGGGGTAAACTGCAAACAAGTGATCACTTTTATTATATGTGCACCAAATTCTGGAGTGATGGTGATGTACACAAATATTTCAGTCCTTACGATTCTCCTTACGATGCCTACATATATTACATGAATGTGCTGGCAGATTTTGAAACATCTGTGGAAGATGCATTAAGTGGTAAATCAATACCGGAACCATCCCCTTCCAGAAAGGCTGCATTGCGTAAAAAGGAGAATGTCTGATTTTTAAGTTAATACAATTGTTAATACTGCAATCATTCTTAATCAGACAGTAATACCTGAGCTATGTCAAGTGGTCATATTAATCATTCGAAAGTTACTACTGCAGGTTTACTGGTAACTTTGGGAATTATTTTTGGTGATATTGGCACATCACCACTTTATGTGATGAATGCCATTATTGGCACCAGAAAAATTGATGAAATGCTGATACTGGGTGGTATTTCCTGTATTTTCTGGACACTCACCATTCAAACTACTTTTAAATATATTATTTTAACATTAAGAGCCGATAATAAAGGGGAGGGAGGAATCTTTTCTTTATACGCTTTAGTCAGAAAGATGCATGTTCGCTGGCTTGTATTTCCGGCGATGGCAGGCGGGGCGGCATTACTTGCTGATGGCATCATTACACCACCTATTTCTGTAGCATCGGCAATTGAAGGTTTGAATGTAATAAACCCGAATATTCAAACAATACCTATTGTGATTGCCATCATTTTCGGATTGTTCTTTATTCAACAGTTTGGGACACGATTCGTAGGTCGCTTTTTTGGGCCTGTAATGCTTGTTTGGTTCAGTATGTTATTTATTCTTGGTCTTAAAGAAATAGTCCATGCTCCTGTTGTTTTTAAAGCATTGAATCCAATTTATGCTTTGCAATTGTTGATTGAGTATCCGGGTGGTTTCTGGCTGTTAGGTGCTGTTTTTCTTTGTACCACCGGTGCTGAAGCTCTTTATAGTGATTTGGGACATTGCGGAAGAAATAATATTAGAGTTAGCTGGATTTTTGTAAAAATCGCATTGCTTGCAAATTATTTTGGTCAGGGTGCATACCTACTTCAACACATAGGGACTACTCTGGGTGATAAAAAACCCTTTTATGCACTGATGCCGGAATGGTTTTTATTTACAGGAATTATAATTGCAACTTCTGCAGCAATTGTTGCCAGTCAGGCATTAATAAGTGGCACATTCACTTTAATTAATGAAGGTATGCGACTGGAATTATTACCTAAGGGACGAATTGAATATCCTACAAACATCAGAGGACAATTATATATTCCAACAATCAATTGGATTTTATGTGCAGGTTGTATTGGTATTGTTCTTTATTTCAGGGAGTCTGCAAATATGGAAGCTGCATACGGTCTGGCCATAGTTTTAACCATGATTATGACCACCACTTTATTAACTTACTATTTGTTTTTAAAGCATTATCCACGCTGGCTTATTTATATAATTTACGGTACCTTTATGTCTATTGAAGTGGCATTTTTAATTGCCAACTTAGCAAAATTCTCTCATGGCGGGTATGTAACAGTTGGCATTGCAGCTTGTATTCTTGGCATTATGTGGGTTTGGTTCGAAGCCCGAAAAATCAGAACAGGTCTGGTAGATTATGTTAAACTCAGAAATTATTATGAAATTATTGATGATGTAAGTAAAGATCAGGGAATTCCTAAATACTCCACACATCTCGTTTATCTTACTTCGGCACTAAAAGATGATGAGGTAGAAAATAAAATAATCTATTCCATTTTAAATAAACAACCAAAGCGTGCTGATATATACTGGTTAGTGCATGTTGACGTACTTGATGAACCTTATACCATGGAATACAAAGTAAGAGAGTTGGTGAACGATAAAATTATTCATATCCGATTTCGTATTGGTTTCCGGATTGAACCTAAAATCAATATCATGTTTCGTCAGGTAGTTCAGGAATTGGTGAGTCATAAAGAAGTGGATATTACCAGTCGCTATGCTTCTTTAAACAAGCAGCATCTTATTGGCGATTTCCGCTTTGTGGTAATGGAGAAATTCCTTTCCTATGAAAACACGCTATCGTTATATACAAAGTTCATCCTTAATCTGTATTTCTTTATGAAAAGGATGAGCCTCTCAGAAGAAAAAGCGTTTGGACTTGACACCAGTTCGGTTATGGTAGAGAAAGTACCTTTAATTGTAACTCCGCCCGGCAGTTATAATTTTACAAGGATACAATAGCATTCATTTATGATGACCTTTAATAGTATCTATCCTCAATTAATGTCTTAAGCAAAATTCTTTTCACTTTCATTCTGTCCTTTTCATTGTTAAAGATGACGCTGTTTGTTAAATGGTAGTGATGTTTTTTTCTTTTCATATTCATTAAACCATATCGACTCATAAAAAAAGGGAGCACTGTTAAATGCTCCCTTTCTTAAAAGAATTATAGTTGATTTACTTTACGCCATGCATCATTTTTATCAGGAAGCGATATCCTGCAAATAATACCAATGCAGCAACGCCACTCAACACAATAAACACCATAAAGAAGGTATAAAGATTATCAATTTGCACTCCCATAAAGGAGGAAACTGTAGTACTGGCTTCTTCACCGGCACCCGGAGGTATTAACTCACTTAATGTTCCGGCAAACTTATTAGCTGCCGCATTTGCAAGAAACCAGGTT
>JANOBN010000352.1:0-5438 GCA_031411675.1 Bacteroidota bacterium
AAACTATTTTGTGGAATGGCCCTATGGGTGTTTTTGAAATGCCAAAGTTTGAGAATGGCACACGTAAAATCGGTGAAGCAGTAGTTAAAGCCACTAAAAACGGAGCCTTTTCACTCATTGGTGGTGGTGATTCTGCCGCCGCTGTAAACCAGTTTCATATGGCTGATGATGTGAGCTATGTTTCAACAGGTGGTGGAGCTTTATTAGAATATTTTGAAGGAAAAGAGCTTCCGGGTGTAAAAATGATATTGGAAAGTCAGGGGAAGTAACTGAAAACCAGATTTTTGTTTTTATTAAAATTTCATGATTTTCATCAATATTCACGCCTGTAAAGGCTTTCCATGCTTTTAATGGCCTTTTGTGCCGTAAATTTGCACGCTGAAACTCTATTGAACTACTCTCCTACTATTGAAACCGGCAAGGCCCTGATTTCGTATCAGTAAGAGTAGAAAACCCAAATAATGCAATTTTTAAAATATTTTATTCTGATTACGGGCTTGCTTAGTTGTGATCTTTTGTATGCACAAAATGAGCTGCCAACTCCTGCGCCAAGTATTACGGTAACTATAAAATCCGGATCATTGATTATTCCAATGGATACTACTTTGCAAAAAATCCCGGGATATTTTAATCTGAAAGCTTACGGACTGGTAAATTATCTGTTGCAAAATGAAGTGCCTGTTAAATGGGCTATCAAAGGAAATAAAACAAAAACCGTTGCAGCAAATGGAGTTGACTTTACTGCAAACAGTAACCGGGTTTATCCTGATACAACTATCAGTTCTTCTTTATCTTATCGTGGTGGTCCGTTTATTATTGATAGTGCATGGGTAACAACAGCACTTCCTTTTATTACCGCTTTTGAAATGGCTAACGGAAATAAAATTGCAGTGTATAAGTTAAATACAAATACCAGTATTGATGTACGTTACACTTTGACTTTTAAACCAAAGATTGCTTTACTGAATCATAATGGCTATGATACTATTACAGTCAGTGTGCTTAATGAAGCAGGATATAGCAGCTCCAATTATGCACTTTCTTTACCTGCTAATCAGATTTTTAATGAGAACTTAAAATACTCTTTAGTGAGTGACGGACATTATGCTAATGGTGATACTGCACATATTAATCCGGTTTTGCGTTTTGTAAATAAAGGAGGAAATCTCATTGCTGATTGTGCAGCACAGGGCTCCTACGAAACTGCATTAAGTATGACTACATTGGGTATTGATACTGTTCCTGTTGCTTCCGGAGGCAGTATTACTGCACCGGCATACCCAAATCATTTTCTTCCAATTGCACAATTTGATGGCATTCTTGCCACTCCAAATGGTGAATATAAATATTGGTTCCTGAAAACAGGAAGTGCATTTCGAACGAATGCTTATCAGTTGTTTCGATATACAACTACAGGACTTATCCCAAACGTGCAGGTAACTGTATTGGCGGGAGCAAAGGTCAAACCCAATGCAGAAAAAGGAGGTAACCTTTTTTATCTCGGCGGACATGATTATTTTTTCTACGGTTCCCCCGGCTCATCCAATGACAATAACAGAATTAACGGAAGAAGAATATTTTTAAATGCAACATTGATTCCGCCATCTGATACTATGCTTCTTGATTTCACAACGGACGTTGCTTTATCAATGGTTGCAAGTGGTTTTGCTGTTAAAAACGAAGTGCTGTGTATAGACGTTATTGCAAAAAATATTACCGGAGGAACAGCAAAGAATGTGAAAGTACAAGTAAATCTGCCGGCTGGCTTGTCATATAGCAGCCATAGCTGCGGACTTGGTTTATATAATTCCGGAACTGGGTTATGGACAATTGGTTCAATTGCAAAAGGGGTTTTTGATACTCTGCATTTATTTGTTAATGTTAATGCACTTGGTGCCATGACTATTAACGGATCTGCAACCAACACCGCATATGAAACCATTTTACCTAACAATATTGCTACACTAAATATTTTTGGTGTGAGCAGACCGGTTGCGGTGAATGATACCACTATTTTTCTGGGACCTTATGCTGTGGATATGAATACACGTTCAAATGACAGTGATGAAGATGGTGGTCCTTTTGGTAATACTTCCGTGCTGTCAGGGCCCTTCAATGGTTCAGCAACAGTAATTGGTACTGATACTATTCGTTATGTCCCATCAGCATCCTACACAGGACCCGATAGTCTGTTGTATCTTACTTGTGACAATTATCCATTATGCGATACCGGTTGGTTGTTTATCAATGTGCAAAACCCTTTGCCTGTTGAGCTTACTTTGTTTACCGGAAAACGAATTAACGGAACTGTTAATCTGAACTGGACTACGTTATCAGAAAAAGAAAATGATTTTTTTGCTGTGGAGAGAAGTTCCGATGGAAAATCATTTGAAGTTCGCGGACAGGTGAAAGGATTTGGAACCAGTGTGGATGTACATCATTACACATTCAACGATCCTGATAATAGTAGTCCGATGCTTTATTACCGGTTAAAGCAATACGACTGGAATGGTGAATCACATCTCTCCAAAACAATAGCTTTAAGTCGTAAAAACACCGGCGAACTTGCACTAAGTCTTTACCCGAATCCTTTAAATGCCGATCATGAATTAATTATTCAATCACAGAATATTAAAGGGGATGCGCAGTTGTTCATTTATGATATGACAGGAAGAAAAATATGGAGTAAAGTTTGTTTTGTGGAAGAGGGTAAATCATTTGAGGTGATCCAGACTTCCACTATTTTGCAATCAGGGGTTTATATTGTCTCCCTGATTTCCGATGCCGAAACGATAAGCACCCTGCTTGTTGTTAAGTAATTTACAGCTTCTTTTGAAAAACTTCTTTAATGTCGTTTAACGCCGGAAATATATATTGCGAAATTTTTAATACCGGCGCATAAAGCAACGAACCTTCTTTAATTTCCTTTTTCAATACATGCAACTTATGGTCTACCGGACGGAAAAGCGCTAATATAATACTGATAATTATTCCGAATTTTATCATTCCAAAAACAGCACCCGCCACTTTATTTACACTGTTGATTTTGCCGATTTTTAAGATACTTTCCAGAAACTTTGCCAGTAATACCATAATTAATATTACCAGAATAAACACAAAGAAAAAAGAAGCATAGGGAATAAATGCCTGACTGTTGCTAATGTACTTTCCGGTAATTCCTTCAAACAACACACTGAATTTTAATGCCAGATAAATACCTAATACAATACCAATAATCATGGCGATCTCAAACACCAGGCCTCGTTGAAATCCTTTCCATGCACCCAGGAGTATGGGTACGGCTATAATGAGGTCGAGATAATTCACTTACTTAAGGGTTTAATTATTCCAGCCACTGCTAATTTATCCCCCGTTGTTTTTTCAACTCTTCATAAGCTTCATTCACCTTACGGAATTTCTCCTGCGCATCCTTTTGAAAATCCGGTCCGAGATGATGTAGCTTATCAGGATGATATTTCATAGCCATACGACGATAGCCTTTCTTTAATTCATCATCACTTGCATGTTCCTCCAGCTCCAGTATTTTATAAAGCGCATCCTTATCCTTCACAAACATGGCTTTAATGGAATTGTAATCTTCCGTTTTTATTCCAATCTGGTCAGCTATGGATTGCAGCATGTTTAGTTCCAATTCAACAATGGCCTTATCAGCATTTGCCAGTCCGAAAAGTAAATGCATTAATTCTAAACGCGAAGAATAATTAAGATGTGCTCTTACCTGTGCGCAAACCGGAGTAAGCGGAATATCCTGTTTTAATATTTCACGAAGCAATAACATTCGTTCTCTGGTATATTCCACTCCAAACTGGCGCGTAAAAAATTGCTTTACAAAATCAAGCTCGCTTTTTAACAGTTGATTATCGGCTTTCATTAAGGCAGCACAAAGCACCAAAAGAACCGAACCAAAATCACCGGGTGTGGAAGTCATCTGAGGCGAAGAAGCAGTATTAACTCCTGTCCTGTCCTGCTGCTCATTGATGGCTCCCAGTGCGAAACCAAGTATAGCGCCTATCGGACCGCCAACAGCCCATCCAAGGCCTCCCCATAACCATTTACCCCATGTATTACTCATGCTGCAAAGATGAATTAATTTCAGGAATTCAATAACCTCTTTAGCCGTACATTTGCAAAATGTTACACATCAAAAATGTTGAAGAGTTAAAGAAAGACTGGGATGAATTACTTCCAATGCTATGCGACATGTTTGATGCCGATCTTGATCTTCAGGGAATCATTTTTTTAATTGGCGTACAGGAACTGGGTAAGGGCGTACAGAAATATGCAAAAGATGAAAAACAAGACCTGATGCATATTGCTACCTGCCGTTTATTAAGCACCTATGGATATTATAAGCTGGAAGGTACTGATGAAGATGGATGGCCACACTGGAAACTAATTCAGCAAATGCCCAAAATGTCGCTCGGCGAGCAGGACTATCTCCTTAAAAATGCAGTGATAGAATATTTTAGAGATGCAGGGCTTTTTTAATTCCTTGTTTCCATTCAAAAACATCTTCCCACGAACACAAGCCTTACTGAATCAAACACGCCCTCTTATTTTTCACTCTTGCTCTTACACTCACTCCGAATTTTGGGTATGCAGTGCAACTGCATTTGATGTTTACGTTTCTATTGTTGATTTTCAAAGTCACGCGCTACAAGCGCGCACTAGTGTTAGCATTTTTCTAAGTCAAGTCTGAAGACTTACTAATTATAAAAAGGCTTAAGTCAGAAAATAAGACTTAAGCCAACGTCGGGTATGCAGTGCAACTGCATTTGATGATTACGTTTCTATTTTGGATTTTTTAAGTCACGCACTACAAGCACGCGCCAGTGTTTTTGATTCCACCAAATTTAAATCAGCGAAATCAACGCAATCAAACGAATCAGCGATCTAAAATGTCACGCGCCACAAGCGCGCGCCAGTGTTTTTGATTCCACCAAATTTAAATCAGCGAAACCAACGCAATCAAACGAATCAGCGATCCTAATTTTTAAAAAGTCACGGCCAACGATAAAAATATTCTGAATATATTCTTTATTGAATCTCCCAAATCTCGCGGCCGGTAAGCAGCTTGTTTAAATCGCCGGCGCCTTTTTGTTTGATAGCCGTTTCTACTTGCTCATTTAAAGCATCTTCATAGCACTGACGCTCTTCTGTATAAAATACACCAAACGGACGAGGGAAATGGGGTGCATTCATCTGACGATCGAAGAAACGACCTAATATTCCTGCTTTCACACGATCTGTTTCATCATGTATCCATAAGTCATTAACAGAAACACCTTCGGCAAGATCAACAACAACCGGCTTAAAACCATCCAGCTTAACACCTTTGTTTGAGGTAGCACCAAATACAAGCGGATTTCAATTTTCTTTAATCAGTGTTTCATCCTTCTTCCTTGTCTTCTCTGTAA
>JANOBN010000353.1:0-1597 GCA_031411675.1 Bacteroidota bacterium
TTCAGGAACCGAAAAGGGTTTTTTACGTTCGTCAAATATTATTGTGGGAGCAGGAATTGATATAAATTATCAGTTAACTAAAAGGATTGGAGTTTATGCAGGACCTGAAATGAGAAAGTATCTGTATTCAATATACAATGACAATTCTACTTTTGATCAGCATTATTCTGATGCCGGTATCATCGTTGGATTGCGTTATTTTTTAAAGTGATGCAACGGACTTATTGGTTTACTTGTCTTAATGTAAAATGAGCATCATGAAAGTACAACTTATTTATGCAGCAATTATCATCTTATTCGTTTCATGCGAAAAGGAAAAACAAGCAGAAGATCTGAATCCGGATAATAATACGGTAACGCTAACGAATTTAATTTCTAACTCCGGTTTTGAAATAAGTGGCCAACCTTCACTTTCCACCTGGAGTTATATAGATGGTCCATGCAACATAGATACATTTTCCAATGATGTTCCAACAGGTGGGGGAGTGGCATCCTTAAAGCTGGAACCATTATGGTTGCCAGCAGAAGGTGCAGTAGAAACATATATAACCGGCCTTACCTGCAATTGCCCGTTCCGTTTAAATTTTCAGGCAAAATGTATTAACCTTTATGATCCATTAGTTTCCGCTTCTGTATATATAAAGGCAGTAAGTATTGCATCCATACCTTCCATTAATTTTTTCAATACACAATGGACGCCTTATGTGCTTTTTACTCCAACGTTTAATTTAGCACCATCTGATACACTGGTAGTAAAACTCTCCGCCGGTTCCACCGAAGTTGCCAACTGGCAGGTGTTATTCGATCAGATTGAGTTGTATCAATTGCCATAAAAAAAATATCCCGGCTAGTTTTCATAATTATGAAAATTAGCCGGGATATTTAAACTCAATTTAGAATTTATAATTTCCTTAAACGTGTCCTTGACCCATCATTGCTTCAGCAACTTTTACAAAGCCACCAATATTGGCACCTTTCACATAGTTAACGGAACCATCTTTTTCCTTACCATATTTTAAGCAGGTTGCATGAATGCTTTTCATAATGTTATGCAAACGTTCATCCACTTCTTTACGTGTCCAGCTCAAACGAAGTGAGTTCTGACTCATCTCCAGTCCTGATACAGCAACACCACCGGCATTAGATGCTTTACCCGGCGCAAAAAGAATTTTATTCTTGATAAATACTTCTACTGCTTCCGGCGTGCTTGGCATATTTGCACCTTCTGCAACACATATACATCCATTTTTCACCAAGGTTGCAGCATCATCACCATTTAATTCATTTTGTGTGGCTGATGGAAATGCAACATCACATTTAACACCCCATGGAGTTTTTCCAGCTACGAATTCACATTTGTATTTAGTTGCATATTCTTTTATTCTTCCGCGTTTCACATTCTTCAGTTCCATAATAAACGCCAGCTTCTCTGCATTGATACCACTCTTATCAAATACATAACCTTCACTGTCACTCATAGTCAAAACAGTTCCGCCAAGCTGTATTACTTTCTCAGCAGTATACTGTGCTACATTACCTGAACCACTGATTACTACTTTTTTTCCTTTAAGTGAACTCTTACGCGATTGCAACATCT
>JANOBN010000354.1:0-2532 GCA_031411675.1 Bacteroidota bacterium
TAACGTAATATCCCGTGCCGGCAGGGTTTTCCATAGCATTGTTAAGGGGAGTAACCTGACTATTATTTCCATAAAAAATGCTATCCTTGTAAACCATCACCTGTTTAGATACGTGATCAATAAAAACAAAACACCCCAAGATCATGAAATACCTATATTCCCTCCTGATTGCATTAGTGATCACAACAGCAATCACCGCACAAACCTGCATGTTTACTCTAAACATATCGCAGCCCAATACCATTTCTTTAGCACCGCCTCCGGGCTTTCCACCATCGCTGTTCTCCTTTAACTGGAACTTTGGTGATGGAACATCGGATAGTATTTTTAGCCCGATTCATACTTATATCGCTTCCGGTGTTTATAATGTAGTATTAACGGTAACTGACATTTCTACGGGTGCTTTTGTCTGCAGCACTACTCAAACTGTAAACTTCTCTTTCTGTAATAGCGCTTACGAACAAAGTACATTTAACCCTTCCGACTTTAATTTTTTATCGGCAGCATTGCCCGGCACCCAAACAAACTGGGACTTTGGTGATGGCTATTTGGGTTTTGGTCAGACTGTAAATCACCAATATGCAAGTTATGGTACTTATATAGTAACCATGACAAACATCGATACTGCTTTCAATTCTGTTATCTGCTCCCGTATATTTTATATATCGTATGATAGTATTCCAAGTTGTAACTTCCTGCAGTCAATACCTGATCCGTTAACTGCACCCAATGTTATACAGTTTAATGCATTGGTTCCATCTTTTACAGGACCTAGTTCTACAGTTGTTACTTGGGATTTTGGAGATGGCACAAATGCTGTTAGCGGATATGATGTGCAACATGCTTATACCAGTTCCGGTGTTTATACAGTAACGATGCAGTACGCCACAAATACCGGCGATACATGTCAGGCAACTCAACAGGTTACCGTTACTGCGAATCAGGGAACATGTTCTTTTGTAGCTACAGCTGATTCGGTAAATCAGGATACTTATACTTTTGTAGGCAGCACGCAGGACACCGGTGTTTATTTTTCATGGATATTCGGCGATGGCGGTAATGTATTAGCAGGTAATAATGTTACGCACCAATATGCAGTTGCCGGCAGCTACTTTGCTTGTATGCAGGTATATGATTCGTTAACCAATACCTTATTATGTTCGTATTGTCAGACCATAAATGTAGGTCCTCTTCCTTTCTGTGGATTTATGTTTAATTCAACTATCACCGATCCGCAGCAAGTTTATTTTTCGTCAACAATGCCATTGCCTGATTTCAGTTATTTCTGGGATTTTGGTGATGGTACTACCGATTCCGGATTTTTTGCATTGCATAATTATGCCGCTGCCGGAATTTACAATGCATGCCTTACTGTTTATGATTTGAATGGCGTCCTGTTGTGTACAGCATGTCAGCAAATAAACGTGGCTGCTACCACTAATTGTCAGTCTTATTTCAATGCAATAAGTCTTGGATTAAATGCTTATTTTGTTGATCAGTCAGTTACACCGGGTTCAACAGTAAGTTATTTATGGGATTTTGGTGATGGTAATACCTCAACACTTAAATTCCCTGCACATCAATATAGCAGTATTGGAATGTATAATGCATGTTTAACAGTTACCTCCGGAAGTTGCACATCAAATTATTGTCAGATGATGAACATTGATACAGCCATCATTATTCCTTTAATATGCAATGCTTATTTCATCTTTACGCAAGTCAACCCGTATCAATTGGTAGCAGTAAATCTTGCCAATGGCAGTAACATTAATTTTGCATGGGATTTTGGTGATGGCTCTCCGATTGCAACAGGCGCTTATCCATCGCATCAATATTCCGCTACAGGTAGTTACCGGATATGTTTAACAATATCAGATGCAATGGGCTGTGTAGATACTTATTGTGATTCACTTACTGTTGATACATTAGGAAATATTAATTACCGTTCTACCAGCAATACAGGATTTACTCTTAATATATTATCTCCTGTTTCTTTAACCGGAGTTGATGAATTGAAGCAGATTAAATTGGCAGATTTATATCCTGTGCCTGTAACAGATCAGCTTTTTGTAAAATGGAAATCAACAAACACCGAAGATTTAAATTATCAGGTAATTAGTGTAGAAGGTCGTGAAGTGATTACTGGAAATATCAGCAAACAAAATCATTCTTTAAACACTTCCACCTTAACACCCGGACTGTATTTACTTCGCGTTACCGATTCAAAAGGTAATGGGGACAGCAAAACATTCCTGAAAAATTAAAAGTTCATCAATAAAGAGTAGTTGCCAAAACAATTATGAACCCATCTCCCGATCTGCTGGAACGTTGCCGGCAGGATGACAGAAAAGCACATCACGAATTATACGTGATGTGTTTTCCTGTTATGTATTCGGTGTGTTCAAGATATTATGTAAACAAAGTTGCCACTGGGGCTAACAATGGTTTAAGCTGGACTGATGCATTTACAAAAGTACAGGATGCCATCACCAAAGCCATTCCAGGCGACAGTATCTGGGTAGCAAAGGG
>JANOBN010000355.1:0-8799 GCA_031411675.1 Bacteroidota bacterium
AGGTATCGGAGACCTATGGAAGTACTCTGGTGCCGGATACACCGGATGCACAACGAAGATTAAAAGAGGCATTTGATTCCATCGGACGCGGGACGGATACGAAGGGTATCGTACTTGAATTAAGGAGGAAAGATAATGGCAAGCAAATATGGATTCAATGGTGGTCAAACCCTGATAAAAGTGGCAAGTTTACCCGGACCATGTTTATTGATATTACAGAAAAAGTATTGCTGGAAAAGGAGCAAGAACGATTGCAGGCGCAAAATCAATATCTGCAAGAGGAAATAAAACTTACACATAATTTTGATGAGATTGTAAGTAAAAGCAAAAAGTTTCATGCTATTTTACAACAAGTTGAGCAGGTAGCGACAACTGATGCAACTGTTTTAATACTTGGAGAAAGCGGAACAGGGAAAGAATTATTATGTCGTGCCATACATAGCATAAGCAGAAGAAGTAATCGCCCTCTGGTTAAAATAAATTGTGCGGCCTTACCTGCAAATTTAATAGAGAGTGAACTATTTGGTCATGAAAAGGGGGCATTTACCGGAGCAACAGAAAGGAAGATAGGAAGGTTTGAACTGGCAGACGGAGGCACCATTTTTTTAGATGAGCTGGGGGAATTGCCAATTGAACTGCAACCGAAACTATTGCGGGTACTTCAAGAAGGGGAATTTGAACGCTTGGGGAATCCACATACGATGAAGGTTAATGTGAGAGTGATTGCTGCAACAAACCGTGATCTGGAAAAGGAAATAGAAAAAAATAATTTCCGGGAAGACTTGTATTATCGGCTGAATGTTTTTCCTATTGTAAGTATTCCCTTGCGCGAACGAATGGAAGATGTGCCGCTATTGACAAAACATTTTTGTAAAAAATATGAAGGAAAAATTGGCAAGAAGATTTCTGATATTCCAAAGAAAGTGATAGATACTTTGATGTGTTACAATTACCCCGGTAATATACGGGAGCTGGAAAATATTATTGAGCGGTCTTTAATAATTAGTAAAGGAGAAACGCTAGAATTAGGCGACTGGATTCCTAAGAAAACATCAGCAGGTATTGTAAAACATGTAAATTTAAATTCAATGGAGAAGCAGCATATCATTGAAGTACTCAATCAAACGAACTGGAAAGTGAGCGGTGAGCGTGGTGCAGCGAAAATTCTTGGACTTAAACCAACCACTCTGGAAGCAAAAATGAAAAAACTGGGGATCAGCAGAAATAAATAGTATTCCCAAAAATAGATTCCCATCATTTTGTGAAACTCCCAATATTTTGGGAGTTTTTTTTTGCCTTTTTTTTTCGATAAAAAAAGTATTAAAAACGAAATCCCCCTCTGAAACCCCTCTTTTTTAGGGATGCAGGAATGGGGTAAAAAAATAGTATGGCACGGCTATGGTCAATAGGGAGTCATCGGACAAAAAAATAACAAATGAACACAATAAGATTTAAGCAAGACTTAAGCAAACAGGATTTCAGGCAAATGGTACTGGAAGATTCAAAAATGGCAATAGTAAAGTGCAAAACCACATGGAGTGGTAGCAGTATGCTGGTAACCCCAATGTTCAATGAGCTTTCAAAACAATACGGTGATCTAATCAATTTCTTCATAATAGATGCGGAGAAAAACAAAAAAGTAATAGAGGAATATGGAGTTCGGGAGTTACCACACTTTTTATTTTTTGCCAAAGGCGCCCTTGTTGATCAGGTAATCGGAACTTCATCTAAAAGTGTAATTGAAGAGAAACTTAAAAAACTTATTCTGGAAAATAAAAAATAGTTAACAGTTCTAACAACAATAAAAAATGAATACTGAAATTAAACAACATTATCTTAGTTCACATTCACTGTCAACCAACATATCAAAGGTTCAGATGAATGACTTATGCTCACTGGCGGTGTTTCGCACAGCTGACAAAGGTCAAAATATTTATTTTGAAAGCGACTCTGATAAGCGCATCTACCTGGTGTTGAAAGGGGTAATAAAGATATCAGAGATGGGTGAAAACGGCAATGAGCTGATCAAAGAAATCATCAGGGAGGGAGATTGTTTTGGTGATATCTCGTTCAATAATATTGGCAATCAGAATGAGTTTGCTACAGCATTGATGGACGACACTGTCATTTGTTCCTTTAACCGTGCGGAATTTGAAGGAGTGTTAAACCGCCATGCAACCATTGCATTAAATTTTGCTAAAAAAGTAAGCGGGAAATTAAGAAAACTGGAAAACAGACATTCTAACCTTGTTTTTAATGATGTAAAAACACGACTTATCAATTTCTTCAAAGAGTGGGCAATAACAGAAGGTAAGAAAGCAGATAATAAAATTATTTTGAGCAATTATTTAACACATAATGATATTGCCGGACTTATATCAACTTCACGTCAAAGCGTTACAGTTTTATTGAATGAATTAAAGGAAGTAGGATTTCTAAAATATTCCAGAAAGCAGTTTGAAATTACTGATGTTAAATTTCTTAATTGATAGCGGATTACAAGTTACAGTCCCGTAAGGTTGTAGCGTCTGCGATTCAGAAATCAAAAACCCCGTAAGGTTAGCGTCAGTAGTTTCAAATGAATAGGTAACCCCGTAAGGTTATTATTAAAGCAGGCCCCGTAAGGCTGTTTTTAAAATAAAAAATTTAACTTAAAAAGAAGAGAATTACCCAGTAGGCAAAGCAAAATGATGATAAAAGTTTAAGGAATAAAAAGACTGGTGTGGAGAGGAATTCAACGAATAGAAATTTAAAAAAGTAAAATGAGTAAGCTTAAAGTATTAACACTCGGATGGGAATTCCCACCACTTTATGCAGGCGGACTGGGTCCGGCATGTTACGGCTTGACCAATGCGCTGAGCAGATATGTTGACAACACCATTATTTTACCGAGAAGTGATCAGAATTTTAAAGTAAAAAATGTAAATATCATTGGACTGAATCATTTAGTATCAGCCAAACGGAACATCAGGCAGGATAAGGTTGATTCCATTAACAAAGACGAAATAAACTGGGAAAATGAATTATTTACTTCCTATCCTTTGGACGTTCCACAACATCATTTCACTCAACTAATAAATTCAGAGAAAAGCAAAAACATGTCAATGGAGGAACGGCTTCATATTTTTTCGGAGAAGGATATTTATGGAGCTAACATTATGAAAAAAGTTGCTGCCTATACTGATATCGTTTGTGAGTTGGCAGAAAATATTGAATTTGACATCATCCATGCGCACGACTGGATTACTTATTCAGCAGCCGTGCAACTGAAACGCCGCACCCTTAGACCTTTGGTGGTTCATGTACACTCGCTCGAAACAGACAGGGTGCATACACAGAGTCGTAACGCTGTGTATGAAATCGAGCGGGTCGGGATGTTGTATGCTGACCGTGTTTTACCCGTAAGTAAATTCACGAAGCAGTGTATTATCAACCATTATGGAATTGCGGAAGAAAAAATATGTCCGGTTTACAATGGATATGATGCAGATTTTAATTTAAGGAGCAGACGCAAACATCAGACCGCAAAGAAGGAAAAGAAAGTTTTGTTTCTGGGAAGAATCACTGCGCAAAAAGGCCCTGAGTATTTAATTGAAACAGCACAAAAATTATTTACAAAAATGGACAATGTAAAAGTTTGTATTGCCGGTACCGGAGATATGAAGCCACATCTGGAATACCTGGTGGAGAAGAACAACTTGAAAAACAAGATTGTCTTTACCGGATTTTTAAATAAGGCAGGGGTTAAAAAATTATTGAGTAAAACGGATGCATACATAATGCCCTCGGTAAGCGAACCCTTCGGTCTTTCAGCAGTGGAGGCAGCACAGTATGATATTCCTTGTGTTATTTCCAAACAAAGCGGTGCCGCAGAAGTACTACCTAACACATTGCAGGCTGATTACTGGGACACGGACCGAATGGCCAATTATTTATTTGCTTCATTGAATTACAGAAGTCTTTCCGAAACACTAACTGAAAAAACGCATGTAAATATTAAAGATATTAACTGGGACGCCGCTGCTAATTGTGTACTGGATAATTATAAACACCTTTTAAACTAATATAAATCATAAAACCAATATATCATGACCAGTCTTTGTTTTTATTTTCAGGTTCATCAGCCTTTTCGAATCAGGCAATATCAATATGATGAGATTGGAATAAATCATTTTTATGAAGACTACTCAAAGAATTTCGAAATATTAAATAAAGTAGCAGATAAGTGCTATTTGCCGGCCAATAAAAAAATGCTGGAGTTGATAAAGCGATACGATGGAAAGTTTAAAATAAGTTATTCTATAAGTGGCGTAGCGCTGGAGCAGTTTGAGCAATACAGGCCGGAGGTTATTGAGTCATTCAGGCAATTGGTTGACACCGGTTGTGTGGAAATATTATCAGAGACGTATTATCACTCACTATCCATTTTATATTCAAAGCAAGAATTTAAAAGACAAGTGCAATTACATACCGAAAAAGTGAAGCAACTTTTTGGAGTGACTCCTACAACATTCAGAAATACCGAATTAATATTCTCCAATGAAATAGCACAATGTATTTCTGAAATGGGATTTAAAGGAATGTTATGTGAAGGTGTTGATCGCTTTCTACTAGACAGAACACCAAATCATGTTTATGAATCTCCGGGAGTAGGAGAATTTAAATTACTGTTAAAGAATTATAGGTTAAGTGATGATATTGCATTTCGTTTTTCAAATAGGGAATGGAAGGATTATCCGCTCACAGCTGAAAAATTTGCAAATTGGGTGCATGGCCATGCAGGAGAAGCAGAATGTATAAATTTATTTATGGACTATGAAACATTTGGGGAGCATCAGTGGAGGGAAACCGGAATATTTGATTTTCTGGATTCTCTGCCGGAACATGTTCTCAATCACCCTGATTTTAATTTTAAAATGCCGGCGGAATTATTAGATTCCATTCCTTCAGTTGACATATATGATGTGCCTTATACTACTTCATGGGCAGATGAAGAACGTGACCTCTCCGCATGGAATGAAAATAAAATGCAGAAATATTCACTACACAAAATATACTCACTTGAAAAGGCAGTAAAAAAAACGAAGAGCAATGAACTGATGGAGATCTGGTCTAAATTAACAACCAGCGATCATTTCTATTATATGAGCACCAAATTCTGGAGTGATGGCGATGTACATAAATATTTTTCTCCTTTTGAATCGCCTTACGATGCGCATATTTATTTTCTTAATGTTTTAAAGGATTTTGAGGAAACGGTAATGAATTATAAGAAACAGGAAGTTCAGAAGAATATACCTGGCATATTGTCTGGTGGCAGACAAAGAAAAACAAGACAATATGCAACCTTTGCAATAAAATCAATAAAATAAAAATGGAAACACTAACAATAAGTCAACCCATTATAAAACGGATCATGAAAAGGAAGTTACAAAATCAAATAGCTGTAATAACAGGAGGCGGAAGTGGAATTGGCGCCGGGGTAGCACATTGTATGGCAGAAGAAGGCGCAACAGTTGTTATTAATTATCCTAATGAAAGAGGATTGGAGATGGCGCAACAGGTATGCATGGATGTAAAAAGTTCAGGCGGAAACGCTGTTGTGAAAATGGCCGACGTGAGCAATGAGGATCAGGTTATAAGAATGTTTGCGGAAGTTGTGGAAGAGTTTGGCACATTGGATATACTGGTGAATAATGCCGGATTGCAGAAAGACGCTAATTTTCACGAAATGACTTTAGCGCAGTGGAATCTTGTTTTAAACGTAAATCTTACCGGACAGTTTCTGTGCGCAAGGGAGGCAATCAGAGAGTTTTTAAGACGTGGTATTGATTTGAACAGATCAGTAGCAGCAGGAAAAATTATTTGCATGAGCTCAGTACATGAAGTTATTCCGTGGGCAGGGCACACTAATTATGCTGCATCAAAAGGCGGAGTAATGATGATGATGAAAACGTTATCGCAGGAGTATGCCCCCAAAAAAATCCGGATTAATAGTATTGGACCCGGAGCTATCAAAACGCCAATCAATACGGATGCATGGGCAACACCGGAAGCAGAGGCAAACCTGTTAAAATTAATTCCTTTTAAACGGGTTGGTATTACACATGACATTGGTAAGGCCGCGGTTTTTCTGGCAAGTGATGATAGTGATTATGTAAATGGAACAACATTGTTTGTTGATGGCGGAATGTGTTTGTACCCGGGCTTTGAAGGCAACGGATAGAGTTGGAAAAAAAATAAATTATTCTAAATAAATATTTCTCCACCCTGATTAACAGGAATTGATTACTTATAAAATAGATGAAGAAAATGACAAAAGAACAACTCCGCCTGAAGGAATCAAATAGCAATAAAAGCAACTGGAAAAAACTCGGACCTTATTTAACGGAACGGCAATGGGGTACAGTGCGGGAAGATTATTCACCTGACGGAAGTGCATGGGAATATCTTTCACATGACATGGCACGAAGCAAGGCATACCGGTGGGGAGAAGAAGGTATTGCCGGAATATCTGACGATAAACAATTACTCTGCTTTTCAATTGCGTTGTGGAACAAAAAGGATCCGATACTAAAAGAAAGAATGTTCGGATTAACAGGGAACGAAGGTAATCATGGGGAGGATTGTAAGGAGTTGTATTATTATCTGGACTCTACACCAACACATTCGTATATGAAAATGCTGTACAAATATCCGCAGCAGGAATATCCATACTCATGGTTAGTCAATGAAAATAAAAGGCGGACTAAACAAGATCCGGAATTTGAATTAATGGACACTGGTATATTTAATGAGAATAAATATTTTGATGTTTATGTAGAGTATGCGAAAAACACACCGGAAGACCTGCTGGTTAAAATCACTATTCACAATCATGGGGAAGAGGAGGCCGCGTTAAATGTGTTGCCAACAATCTGGTTTCGCAATACATGGTCGTGGGGTTATGATGATTACAAGCCCATGATGCGGATTGATAGCAGTAATTCCGTAAAAATTACGCATCGCGACATGGGTGAAATGTTTTTATACTGTGAGGACAGTCCGGAAATGTTATTTTGTGAAAATGATTCAAACAATTCAAAACTGTATAACACGGAAAAAGCTTCAGGATTTTTTAAAGATGGCATTAATGATTATATTGTTAATGGAAATCAGCATGCTATAAACAATGATAAGTGCGGGACTAAGGCTGCAGCAAATTATCATATAGCAATTAAAGCAAACTCTTCTGAGACTATTAAGTTACGTTTAAAAAAGCAGGATTCCAAAAACACCGGTGTTGATTTTGATAAAATAGTTGAGCAAAGGAAAGTGGAAGCGGATGAATTTTATGATGTGTTACAAAAGGATATTACATCAATAGATGAAAAGTTTGTGCAGCGTCAGGCAATGGCAGGGATGCTTTGGAGTAAGCAATTCTTTTATTATGATGTGGAGCAATGGCTGAAGGGCGATCCTTCGCAACCAACGCCACCTTCATCCCGACTTAAGGGTAGAAATCATGAATGGAAACATTTGAATAATGCAGATATCATTTCTATGCCTGACAAATGGGAATATCCATGGTATGCAGCATGGGATCTGGCTTTTCATTGCATTCCTTTGGCGATGGTAGACGCTCATTTTGCGAAACAACAATTAGACATTATGGTTCGGGAATGGTATATGCACCCGAATGGACAACTGCCGGCATATGAGTGGAGCTTTAGTGATGTTAATCCACCCGTGCATGCTTGGGCAACTTGGCGTGTTTTTAAAATCGATGAAAAGCAAAATGGAAAAGGCGACATAAAATTTCTGGAAAGTGTTTTTCACAAATTGATGTTGAATTTTACCTGGTGGGTGAATAGAAAAGATACCGAAGGGAATAACATTTTTCAGGGCGGATTTTTGGGACTTGATAACATTGGCGTATTCGACAGGAGTAATGCACTTCCTACAGGTGGTTATATTGAACAGGCAGATGGAACAAGCTGGATGGCGATGTATTCACTGAATCTGATGCGTATTGCACTGGAGCTTGCTAAAAAAAATTCGGTATATGAGGATATGGCAACAAAATTTTTTGAGCACTTTCTGTACATTGCCGGGGCGATGGCAAACATGGGAGTTGAAGGAGAAGGTTTGTGGGATGAAGAAGATGAGTTTTTTTATGATGTATTAAAATTACCCAATGGACAAAGCACTAAATTAAAAGTACGCTCCATGGTTGGTTTAATTCCATTATTTGCTGTGGAGGTGTTGGATGATGATTTATTAAATGCAATACCTGAATTTCAAAAACGACTGAAATGGTTTTTGGATAATCGTCCGGATCTTGCCTCATTGGTTTCGCGCTGGCATGAAAAGAATAAGGGTGAGAAACATCTTCTATCATTATTGCGGGGACATAGAATGAAAAAAATATTAAAGCGTATGCTGGATGAAAGCGAGTTTCTTTCAGATTATGGAATCCGTGCATTATCAAAGTTTCATGAAGATCATCCCTATACAATAACTGCAAACGGAAATGAATTTAGTGTAAACTATACACCGGGAGAAAGTGACAGTGGGTTATTCGGAGGCAATTCGAATTGGAGAGGACCAATCTGGATGCCGGTGAATTATTTAATTATTGAATCATTGCAACGCTATCATCAGTTTTATGGAGATGAATATAAGGTGGAATACCCGACGGGTAGCGGTTGCATGCTGAATCTGGAGCAAGTTGCTGATCAGCTTTCCAAGAGACTGGCGAAATTATTTTTAAAGGATAATAACGGAAAACGCCCGGTACTTGGCTATAGTGATAAGTTG
>JANOBN010000356.1:0-10605 GCA_031411675.1 Bacteroidota bacterium
ATTTTCAAATTTTCAAATCGTCGAATTTTCAAATTAAAAAATAATGGCCAATTTAAAAGAAGTAAGATTAAGGATTGTTTCTGTAAGCAGTACCCAGCAAATCACGAAAGCGATGAAGATGGTAAGTGCAGCGAAATTACGCCGTGCTCAAAATGCCATTACTCAATTGCGTCCGTATGCCAATAAACTGCGTGAAATAATGGAGAATGTTTCCGGATCGTCTGAAAGTAACGACGGCGGTGAGTTTTCAAAAGTACGCGAAGTGAAAAATGTATTGATTGTTGCCATCAACTCCAACAGAGGATTAGCCGGCGCATTTAACAGTAATATCATCCGTGCAACAAACAAACTCATTCACGATGTTTATGGTGAGCAACATAAAAACGGCGGAGTAAAAGTGCTGGCAATCGGTAAAAAAGCTGCTGATTTTTATTCCAAATCAAAAGATCTTTTTGCAGGTCATCACAATGAGATTTTTAGCTTGCTAAACTTTGAAGCTGCTTCAGCTATTGCTACTAAAATCATGAATGATTTTAAAGAAGGTAAATTTGACAAAGTGATTATTGTTTACAATCAATTTAAAAATGCAGCAGTGCAGTATGTGCAAACCGAGCAAATGCTTCCATTACAATCGGCAGTAAATAAAGAAAACGTAAAGCAAACCAATACCGATTATATTTTCGAACCCGGCAAATCGGAAATCGTACAGGAGTTAATTCCTAAGAGTATCCGTATTCAGCTTTATAAAGCGCTGCTTGACTCTCATGCATCAGAACATGGTGCACGTATGACATCTATGAGCAAGGCTACTGATAACGCCGGAGAACTGATCCGTGACCTTCGTATCAGCTATAACAAAGCACGTCAGGCATCTATTACCAATGAGATTCTGGAAATTGTTGCAGGTGCGGAAGCATTGAATGGGTAAAGAAAATAGTTAAGTAATTATTTAAAGTTATAAAGCCATCTCTTTGAGGTGGCTTTTTTGTTTGCCCCCCTTGTAGGATCGCTGATTTGTTTGATTATGTGATTGCGCTGATTTAAATCCCCAGCCCCCCCAAAAAGAACCCAAAACTCGTCTCAAACACCCAAAAACTTGTCCTCGTTTGTAACGAGGATACATTTCTTTGGCGTTTGTAACGCTTTACCTGCTTTCTGCTTAACGTAATACTGAATTCGATGCACCCGTGTTCCCATCTCTGGCTTATGTCTTAAAAACTTAGCATTGATTAATCTAAGCACGAATGAATGTCCTTTATACATTTACAAGAAATTTATTAGGTTTACAAGAAATACCTTCTCATGAAAACCGGTTACACCCCGACCCTAATAATAATCCTGTCGCTTTTTTATGCCTGTAATTCGTCACAAAAACCTGAAGCAGTCGATGCACCTGATAAGTATTATTCAAAGAAAGGTAACGGCATTCAAAATGGTGGTGTGCAAATGGTTACTATTTCTACTCCTAGGGGTGATTTTAAAGTGTGGACGAAAACGATTGGCAATAATCCTGTTGCTAAAGTACTTCTGCTAAACGGAGGACCCGGATTAACTCATGAGTATTTTGAATGTTTTGAAAATTTCTTTCCCGCTGCCGGTATTGAATTTATTTATTATGATCAATTAGATTGTGGTAATAGTGATCGTCCAAAAGATACTTCACTTTATGATCTTAATCGCTATGTGGAAGAAGTGGAACAGGTTCGCAAGGCTTTACATCTTGATGAAAGTAACTTCTATTTACTTGGGCATTCATGGGGTGGGATTATGGCAATGGAATATGCATTAAAATACCAACAACATCTTAAAGGACTTATCATTTCAAATATGATGTGCAGTGCTTCGGAATATGATCGTTATGCCGATGAAGTATTATCTAAGACAATGCCTGTTCAGGTGCTGGATTCTATTCGACTGATTGAAAAGAATAATAATTTTGATAATCCAAAATATATGGAATTGCTAATGCCCAATTATTATGAAAAACACATTTGTAGAATTCCTTCAAAGGACTGGCCGGAGCCGGTGCAACGTTCTTTCAGCAAATTAAATTCTTCTTTGTATGTAATAATGCAAGGACCCAGTGAATTCGGTATTTCGGGAAAACTGGAAAATTGGGAGAGAAAAGATGCAATGAAAAGTATAACTGTGCCAACACTTTCCATAGGTGCTAAGTATGACACGATGGATCCTGCACATATGGAATGGATTTCAAAAGAAGTTAAACACGGCACATTTCTGTTTTGTGAAAATGGCAGTCATATGAGCTTGTATGATGATCAGGAAAATTATTTTAATGGTTTGATAAGCTGGATCAATAAAACATCAACAACATCAAAATAATAAATTCCATTTACACTTTCGCATTAATAACTATAGTGCCAGTTCCAGTCGTTATCATCTATCTTTACTGTTTGCATTTTTTTTCTGCTATCAGGAATATTCAATGATTGTGAAACCAGTTTTAGAAAGTTAAACAAGTTCTTACGTGTGATTTTTTTTGCTCTGATGGTTTTCATTTTGCGTTATGTTTTAACTATTTGAATTGATAACGCTAATTTGCTATTTATTGTGCGGAATAATTGTCATTTATTTGTCACCGGAAGCCAACTTCACAAATGATTCATTAAAAAAACAATCTGTTTAACAACTTATTAACGAGTTAAGCTTATAAAGTTAAAAATGTAATTCCATTTGTTTGCTTACGATGGATAACTCATGCTCCAGCAACCACCTTTTACGCCATAATTTACCCGCATACCCCACCAGGCTACCATAGCTTCCTATCACTCTATGGCAGGGAATTATAATTGCAACAGGGTTTTTCCCATTTGCATTGCCAACTGCACGAATCGCTTTTTCATTTCCAAGCTGTCTTGACATTTGCAGGTAGGATGAAGTTTTACCATATTTAATCCCCTCCAAATCTTTCCAAACACGCTTCTGAAAAGTGGTGCCTTCCGGGTTTAATGGCAGATCAAATTGTTGCAAGGTTCCATCAAAATAAGCTTTCAATTGAATTCCTGCTTCGTTAAGTATCGGGTGAATCACAGATTCCTCCAAAGTATATTCCTTCTCAATAAAAGTTACTTCAGTAATTGCATCGTCAGAACAACGAATTAATAGGCTACCCAAAGGCGACAAATAATAAGTTTGAAATAACATTAATCCTTCTTTCATAAGCAGCCGTAAATCTAATAAAGACTCTTCTATCTTTGCATAAAAAGCTATATGTATATTCCTAAAATATACCGGAACGGTGATGTTGCCGAAATTCTGGAATTTATCAGGCAAAACAGTTTTGCGCAACTAATAACAGTATCTGAAAATTTACCCATTGCCTCTCATCTGCCTATCATGCTCAGAAGCGATAAGGATCAACATTACCTTCATGGTCATATGGCGCGTGCCAACCCTCAGTGGAAAACATTTGAATCACAAAAGGCATTGGTAATCTTTAATGGTCCGCATTCTTATATCAGCTCCTCCTGGTACGACCATGTAAATGTTCCTACCTGGAATTATATTGCCGTACATGTTTATGGCACTATTCGAATAATTGATGGTGATGAATTATATCAGTCTCTTAATACGCTTACCAATCATTTTGAAGCAACACAGGAACAGCCTATAAGTGTAGAGGGCATGAGTGATTATGTGAGGGCACAGATGAAAGGTGTTGTTGGCTTTGAAATACAAGTGGAAAAGCTGGAAGGAAAATGGAAAATGAGCCAGAACCGCGATGAAAAAAACTACAATGCAGTAATAAGTCAACTGGAAAAAATTAATGATGCCAATGCACAGGCAGTTGCTTCAATTATGAAGGCAAAAGGTTTCAACAATGAACTATAAATATCTTTTATCATTTTGATGCCCTCTCCTTTTGATTTCACCTATTTTTGAAATCTATGGCCAGACCTCCCGCTAAAAAAGAGAAACCAGTAGCAACTGCATCATCGGCTCCGGTAACAATGATCAGCGATAATTGGCTAGGGTTAATTTGTGCTATGCTTGCACTGCTTTTATATGCCAATACTGTCGGACATGACTATACTGTTGATGACGGAACTGTTATAAAGAATAATAAAATCACTGTTGGCGGTATCAAATCCATTCCAACCATCTTTACTTCAGGCTACAGAAAAGGTTTCTGGGATCGTAAGGAAGGACTTTACCGTCCTATTTCTGTTGCTATGTATGCCATTGAATGGCAACTTGCGCCTGATCAACCCTGGCTGGGACATCTCATCAATATAATTTTATATATACTCACAGCATGGTTGCTGTTTAAATTCCTGCGGACATTGCTTCATGCACATCATCCGCTTATTCCATTTCTTATTACCCTTTTATATATTGCCCATCCACTGCATACGGAAGTAGTTGCCAATATAAAAAGCCGTGATGAAATACTTTGCTTTTTATTCGCCATTTTATCTATGCAACAGCTGCTGAACTGGATCAATCGCGGATCTATTAAAAATCTGTTCTTTGCAGCAGGTTTTTATATGCTGGCTCTCTTTTCTAAAGAAAGTGCCATAACATTAATCGCTGTTTTTCCATTGCTGACGTGGTACTTCTCCAAAGAAGCAATCAGCCATCTTCCTGCAAGCATATTTACTTTCCTTATTACCGGTGTTACATTTATTGCAATACGTTATGCAGTTATTGGTACTATCTCCGGTAATTATGAATTACAGTTAATTAACAATACACTGGTAGGCACACAGGATTCTTTGATACGCTTCGGAACTGCCATGCTGATAATGGGAAAATATCTATACCTCCTTTTTATACCGGTAACGCTGGTGTTCGATTATTCCTACAATACTATTCCGTTAACTTCTCTTTTTTCTCCGGAATCGCTGTTCTCTTTGTTAATCTATATTGCACTTGCCTGGATTGCCATAAAAGGATTTAAAGACAAACGTCCATATTCATTCGGCATTTTGTTTTTTGCAATTACAGTTTCATTGGTAAGCAATATTCTGTTTCTTATAGAAGCAACCATGGCAGAACGATTTTTATATATGCCATCACTTGGTTTTTTTATTGCAGAAGTAACCGGAGCAGACTCCTTATTCACGAAAAGACAGGCAATAAAGGGTTCGGTTTTTAAACAACTGACTACCACTCCTTCTTATTTCATTTTTACGGTAGCCATTTTATTGTTTTCCATACGAACAGTTGCGCGTAATATTCAATGGAAAAACAATCTTACACTTCTTGCTGCAGATGTTAAATCATCTCCCAACAGCGCCCGTATCCGTTACGCTTATGGAAGTGCTATTTTGGTGGAACAGGCATTAATAGAGAAAGACGAAAATAAAAAGCAGGAGTTGTTGCGTTCGTCTATAGCAGAACTGGAGAAAGGTGTTTCTATCATTGAAGATTATTCTGATGCTTGGTATCATTTAGGAATTGCTTACAAAGAAGCCAATGATCCTGCAAATGCTATTCGTTGTCTGGAGAAATCAAGATCTTATAAACCGTTTAAAGATGCAGAAGCTTATGTTGCCGTCGGCCTAGCTTATGGCATGGCTAATCAATATGAAAAGGCAATTACCGAATTAAGAACGGCGGTGCAGATGGATAGCACTTCATCGGAAGCTTATAATAATCTGGGGCTTTATTATAGTGAAGCAGGCAATTTTCAGGAATCTGTTCGTGCACTTGCAAATGCAATCCGTTTAAATCCTGAATTCAGTAAAGCTTATTATAACCTTGGAAATGCTTATGCTAAAACAGGAGATTATAAAACTGCAATTGAAAAATATAAAATCTCCATCAGTTTGAATAATACTTATGGAGATGCATACAATAATATAGGCAACTGTTATGCTACTATGAAAGTGCCTGATAGCGCCCGTGTATATTATGAGAAAGCAGTTGCTGTTGATCCATCTAACGTAAAAGCTGTAATTAATATTGGCGTAATACGAATTCAGATGGGCGATACTGTCGGTGCAAAAGTCTGGTTTGATAAAGCAAGAGCGCTGGGGGCTTCTATATAAAATGAAAAAATATTTGTTGATTATTCTTTTTTTTATCTGTTCCTGTAATAAAAGTGAAACAGTGAAGATTGACAAATATTTCGATCTTAAAAAATATTTTACTACCGAAGCGAATCATTTACAAAAACAAAAGGTGCATTTAATAAAAACTTTGGTGAAAGGAAAAGACTCAGAAACAATAACCATTGATTCCGTAAACTGGACTAATGCACTGGCTTCTTTTAGCTCTTGCGATATTAATAAGCCTTCCTGGACTAATTCTTATACCATAGATAGTATTCAGTCTGACAATACCCTGTTACTGGTTTACCGTGCGAAAGAAAAAACGCTTATTGTTCAGAAGATGGAAATAGTTTTTACTGATGATAAAGTAACAAGTATAAACATTGATAAAAACAGAGCTAACTTTTATTACACTTCCAAAGAAAAATATCAATATACGCCTTTTGGATTTACGATGAAAGGAAGCCAGAAAGTACTGTTAATGGAGGAAGTAAATTATGAAATTCAAGGGAAGTTTATTCCTTGATTCGCATTTGAGTGAAGATCGGTTATTTTACTGCAGAGATCGCAATGTGAAAAGCTGATCGCTAGGCTTCGCGACTGTAATACTTTCGGCGGCAGCAAGAATTCCAGTCCGTTCCCGACGACCTTGCGTTCTTGCACGAAACAACCTCCACAACAAAAAGTTGTCACAGCGTTTAAAGATCAACAGCAGAACAATGTTACATTGCAATAATGCAGTCGTCGGGAATGGACGTGGCCTTGCCGGCCTCGGGAGGCAGCGAAGGTTGTGCGTATGCAAATGCCGTAGGCATGCCGGCCGCGTACAGTTGCACTGTTGCAAATGTCTGTAGCAATTCTGCCTCCGGTTTTGTTGTAACAGAAGAACTTTTGTTGCAATGCATCAACATATCGTATTGATTAATGATCCGTAAATTCTAACGCGGAAATCGCAGAGGTCAAAACGCAGAGAGGCACTGCCTTCATTGAATGCCAAAGCTTCAAAATTTCTAATCTCCAAAGTTATATTCTGTCAAAAAATAATCCGATAAAATTTTTATTCGTAAATTGCAGGCCTGCTTATGATGTTACTTCAAATTCTTACCGGCTTATGGCGTGCATTGTTGCTGTTGCCTGATGCACAACTCCCTTTCAATTTTGAAATGAAAAAGGAGCAGGAAAAATATATCATGATCATCCATAATGCAGAAGAAAGAATTAAAGTTGATGAAATAACTATTAATGGTGATTCGTTATTTATTAAACTTCCTGTATATGATTCACAGTTTCGGTTAATAGTATCCGGTGCATCGATGGAAGGTGACTGGATCAATTATTCCAGAAAAGAGGTTCCTGTCATTCATTTTAAGGCAGAACATAATAACAACAATCGTTTTATTACGAGTTCTTCTCCAACGTTAAATGTTGATGGCAGATGGGAGAGCTGGATGGATGTTACAGATAAAGATTCTTCATTGGCAATTGGCGTATTTAAACAACAGGGAAGTAATGTCACCGGAACATTTCTTTCCTCCGGTGGTGATCATCGTTTTTTAGATGGAGCAGTTTCCGGTGATACCCTTTGGATGAGCACATTTGACGGCTCACATTGCTGGCTCTACCGTGCCGTGAAAAATGGTGATGAAATGCAAGGAACATTCTGGTCAGGAAATCACTATCAGTCTTCCTGGCATGCAAAACGTAATAATAATATTGCACTTCCTGATCCCGAATCCATTGCAAAAGTCGCATTCCCGCTTTCCTTTACCTTTCCTGATGCTGATAGTAATCTGGTTTCTATTACTGATAAAAGATTTGAGGGCAAGGCACTAATCATTCAGGTAATGGGTACCTGGTGCCCGAATTGTCTGGATGAAACTGCTTTTCTTTCTGATTTCTATAAAAACAATAAAGAAAAAGGTATTGAAATTATCGGACTTGATTTTGAAAAAACAACAGACTTTGTGCGCATTTCATCGAATATAAAAAGACTGAGCGCAAGATATAATACACAATATCCTATTCTGTATGCCGGCTCTGTAGGGCGAGAAGAGGTAATGAAAAAAATTCCGGGGCTGGAAAACTTTAAATCTTATCCTACTACAATATACATCAACAAACAAGGCAAGGTTGTTAATGTATATAGTGGATTTTCAGGACCTGCAACAGGAGCCGAATACCAAAAGTTTGTTTCCGGCTTTAATACAACTATTGAAAAAATGGTGAAATAAACAACAAAAACGGATAGCCATTTTTTACCTGATTTTCTGTTCGTTTCTCTGTGATTTTTTGTGTTTCTATTATATAATAAAAATAATCTTATATTTGAACTACTAAACCAGCCTGAGATGAAAAAGCTACTTTTTATTCTATGCCTTATATGTTCAATAACATCAAAAGCTCAGATTTACCACCCATTGCTTGATTCAGTAAATGAATGGTGTTATACCGGGAATATTATGCCCGTAAATATCCCTGATACTTTTTTTACAGGACCTTGTTTTTATCCACAGTTTCTGATGGGTCCTTCTGCAAAAATATTTACCGGCTCTGATACGACAATAGGCAGTTTTATATATAAAACGTTAGAATATACCGACTATTATTACAATCAAATATGCAGATATGGGTATATCAGAGAAGACACAGCATCACGAAAAGTCTATTTTATAAATAATCAGTTTGCTCCTGAAATTATTTTATACGATTTTGGAATGCAACTCACAGATACTATTTCATTAACTTTTTTAAATAGTCCCGGATATTATGAAACCGGATTATATCAGCTTGATAGCATTGTTCCATATAATACACCCGGAAACTCTACACGTGCATTTTATCTGAATTGTATTAGCTGCAGTTCTGCTTTACGCACTGTTGAATGGCTGGAAGGAATTGGCAACCGACTGGAACTGGCGCTACCTCTTTCATCCAACATTTATATGGGAGGTGGTTTATTTTATTGTGGTCCTTTCATAAGTTATCCATTTGACGGTAGCCAGGTGCTCACCAGTTTTCAACATAATTTAAGAGTATTTTATGATACCTGTGCTTTGCAAAATGCAATATCAAACTCTTGTTTTGAGTTTCATGACACTTGCAGTTACTGGAACATTTGTGGTTCAGTCGCTGAATTTCAAACCGGCCCTGCAATTAAAGTTCAACCTAATCCGGCTGTTGAGATAATTTATATCACCACCAATACAACAAAAGAAGAAGAAATTAATTTAAGAATTCTGAATTTGAATGGAATTTCTGTTTTAAATGCAGGAGTTGACTTCTTGTCAAAAAATAAAGAACGAAAAATAAACGTTTCTAATCTTAAAGAAGGTGTGTATTTCATAGAAGCTACCGGTAATTCAGGAAGGACTTACAAAAAATTTATTGTAAATAAAAGATAGGTTTTATTATATGAAGCATCGTAATTTTTAACTTTTTAAGTGCAACTTTTATATAAATTGAAAATGATTTACAGGTAAGAAATTATAGCCAAAAGTTTAATTTTTTAATTTTTCTTAAATCTAAATGATTCAATTATTGTGCAGCTGTTTAAGGGCATTTTCGGAGCATTGATCAAATTGAGCGGAATCGCCCTATAACCAATGATAAATATGTATTCTTCGCCTCAAATTCCTTACCTTTGCCGCCCATTATGTCAAAATATAAAGAATACAAGCAACTTGACCTTCCCGCTCTCGCAGAGCAGGTGCTACGCCGCTGGGAGGAAGAACAGATATTTGAAAAGAGCATCTCCTCCCGGGAGGGACAACCCTCTTTTACATTTTATGAAGGCCCCCCTTCTGCCAATGGTCTGCCGGGCATTCATCATGCTATGGCACGGTCTATTAAAGATATTTTTTGTCGTTATAAAACACAGAAAGGCTTTCAGGTAAAACGCAAAGGCGGCTGGGATACACATGGCCTTCCTATAGAGATTTCCGTAGAGAAAACACTGGGAATTACAAAAGAAGATATAGGTAAAAAAATATCCATAGAAGACTATAATAAAGCCTGCCGCAAGGAGGTGATGAAGTATAAAGATATCTGGGATGACCTTACCCGTAAAATGGGATACTGGGTTGACCTGGAGCATCCCTATATTACCTTCGACAACCGGTATATTGAGACTTGCTGGCATTTGTTAAAGCAGTTTTACTCCAAGGATTTATTATATAAAGGTTACACCATACAGCCTTACAGCCCTGCCGCCGGTACCGGATTGAGTTCACATGAACTGAACCAGCCCGGCACTTATAAAATGATTAAGGATACGAGTGCCGTTGCACAGTTTGAAATAAAACGCAATGAGCGCTCGGAGTTTTTATATATAAAAGAAGCAGATGCTCCTTTGTACTTTTTAGCCTGGACAACTACACCGTGGACTCTTCCCGCTAACTGTGCGCTTGCTGTTGGTGAGAAAATCAATTATGTGATGGTGTACACATTTAATCCTTACACATTTAAACCGGTTGTTGTTTTACTGGCAAAAGATCTTCTTGGAAAATATTTCCCGGAAAAAAATGCAGAATTATTAATTGATGATTATAAAGATGGCGATAAACAAATTCCATTTAAGGTTATTGCAGAA
>JANOBN010000357.1:0-9000 GCA_031411675.1 Bacteroidota bacterium
AATACCTCTGCCACCTTCTCCACTTCCGTTAATGTTAAACCACACTGCATAACAAGATCATCAACATTACATTTTTTAAGGTCAAATATATAATCCTGAAAACCGACGGTATTATTTTTAATAAAATCATGATCAAAAATAGTTCCCGGTTGCGCCTCTTCTTTCTTCAACAATAAAACCATAATGGCTTTCAGCAATGCCATATCGCCATTGATTTTAACCTGAAGAAAATGATCAGTTAATTTTGATTTTATCCCTAATGCTCCTTTTAACGTTTGTGGATTGTTAAAACCAATTAATCCGGTTTCCGGTAAAGGATTAATTGAAATAATAATAGCACCATTCTCTTTTGCTTTCTGTAGAGCAGTAAGCATTCGTGGATGATTGGTACCGGGATTTTGGCCCATTACTATAATTACTTCTGCCTGATAAAAATCTTCTAGTTTAACAGAGCCTTTGCCCATACCCAGTGATTCTGTTAATGCCACACCACTGGACTCATGACACATATTGGAGCAATCGGGAAGATTATTTGTGCCATACTCTCTTACGAATAACTGATAAAGAAAAGCGGCTTCGTTGCTCGTTCTTCCGGATGTATAAAAAATGGCTTCATCAGGTGATTCCAATACATTTAAATGACCTGCAATAATCTGAAATGCATCCTGCCAGGAGACCGGTTTATAATGTGTTCCTCCTTTTTCAAGATATACAGGTTCTGCAATACGACCTTTCTTCCCTATTTCATAATCATTCAGCAATGAAAGTTGTGCAACAGAATTTGACACAAAAAAATCAGCAGTTAGCTTTTTTGTAGTTGCTTCCTCTGCAATTGCTTTAGCTCCATTCTCACAATACTCTGCGATACGTGAACGCTCATCATCAGGATCCGGCCATGCACATCCGGGACAATCATAACCATCCTTCTGATTTACCTCCAACAAGGCTTTCCAGCCTCTTGCAGGATTCATTTCACTTAAGATGTGTTTTCCGCTGGAAATAACGGCAGAAAATCCTGCTGCAATTTCAGCCGGAGGAGTCAACTTAAGACTTGTTAGATCTTCCGGATTTTCAGCGTCCGGTTTCAGGTTATTCTTGTTTTCCATGCTGTTCCGCCAAAGGGTTAGGAAAATTATCACTCTGATCCTCGTTAGTATTATCGAGACATTTAAAATCCTTTTCTACCAATATATATAATTTACTTCCTCCACCGGTTTCCATCTCACCGTCGTATCCCACCCGTTGAGTATGAACAAATTCCTGAACAAATGATGAGGGCATAAAAACGGTAATTACATTATCAGCAAATTCAGCACTCAATGCATTATACGTATCAGAAGTTATAAGCCGGTAAACAAAGCTTCTATTGGTAAAACGGGTTGCCTCTTCCAGCTTTCCATGTTGCCCGAAATAAGTGACTTCGCTCTGACTTACACGAAGCCGGATACTGTTTCCTTTAATTCTTACTTTCACGCTTTATATATATGATAATATTTATTTCAAAATGCTATTCTTTCTGAGACGGTATATATATTGAATCGCTTGTCCCGAAGAAATCCCACTAATGTTATTCCGGCTTCCTCTGCCATATTTACAGCTAATCCGGTTGGAGCTCCTACTGCAGCAACAATACCAACACCTGCCATTGCTGCTTTCTGAATAAGCTCAAAACCTGCACGCCCGCTCAACAACAATATATATTGATGCAAAGGTAAAAGACCGGAAGCCGCAGCCGCACCGATTAGTTTATCAGTTGCATTATGACGACCGACATCTTCCCTTACCAAAATTAAATTCCCTTCTTTATCAAACAATGCAGCAGCATGTAAGCCGCCTGTAAATTCAAATACATTTTGCTCAGTGCGTAGTTTTTCGGGTAATGATGATAACAATGAAGGATCAACTTTTACAAGACCCTCAATAATCCTCCCGCCAGTATAATACTTAACAGCATCTATGGATGTCTTTCCGCAAACCCCGCAACTGGAAGTAGTATAAAAATTCCTTTCCATTGTTCGGGTATCTGTTTCGGCATCTTCTTTAATATCTACTTTAACAACATTATCACCATCTTCACAATAACGGATAAAAAGAATATCCTGAAATGATTTAATGATCCCTTCGGTAAGCAGAAAACCGGCGGCCAGTTCAAAATCATTTCCCGGAGTTCGCATGGTAACAGCGATAGATCTTGAAATTCTGTTTTTACCGGAACCATAATTCATTCTTATTTCCAATGGCTCTTCTACTGCAAGCAAATCAGTAACATCGGCAACAGCACCTATTGACACTTTTTTAATTTTAACAGAAGAAACAGAAGGTTGAATCATCTTAATAATATTTCAGTAATCTGATAATCTTTTACAGCCTGATCATTTAATATCTGCTTCATTGCAAGATATTTTTGAGCTGTATCTGCACTTACGATGACATCATTATTTATTAGCAATTTTGATGCATTTACTTCTTTAAGTACACCTTGCAATGAATAATCACCACGATGATAAGAGCTCTTAATTAATTCAAAACAATCAGCATAATAAAAAGCTAACAAGGGTTCAAATATTTTGCTTTTTTCATTGAAAACGGCAGCGGTTTTACCATGATCCTTACCCATCTTAACTAATAAACCTATATCATTAACGGTAAGTAAAGGATAGTCGCATCCGATAACAAAAAAAATTGCATTTGGATAATGTTCCATAGCCCCAAGAATAGCAGCCATAGGACCGATACCCTGATATTTTTCATTATCTACCACAACTTTTATATGTTCAGGGAAAAAAAATATTTGCTCCTTATTGCAGGAAATAATTGTTTCATCACACAGCTTTTCTACTGCATCATATATATATTTCCATTGCTCTGATTCATGATAATCGAGCAGGAATTTTTCACGGCCCATCCGTTCACTTTTTCCGCCACAAACAATCAGAGCATATAATGGTGATTCAGGTGTCATTCGTTACTTGTTTTTGGTGTTTTTTTTAATGCAAGAATTGAAAATTGTGTATCCACTTTTTTGATTGTATTTAACAAACATCCCAATCCGGTTATAGACATTTCTACCACATCACCCGGTTCCAGCCATTGTACAGGATAATCCGGATTGTTCAGTTTTCCTGTTCCATTCAATTCCAGAAAACAACCGGTACCTACCGTTCCTGATCCGATAACATCACCGGGAAAAATATCAACACCATATGCACAACGTTCTATGATTTCCGCAAAAGTCCAGTCCATATCACCCATGTTACCGGAAGAAACCTGATTATTGTTCACATAACATTTCATCTCCAGATTATAATTATTTCCGGTATGACCTTCTTTACAGGGTATCTTATAAGCCTCCAACTCATCAGGAGTAACAAGCCAGGGTCCGATAACAGTAGAAAAATCTTTTCCTTTTGCAGGACCGAGGTTCAGCTTCATCTCCTCCATTTGTAGTGTCCGTGCACTCATATCATTCATTATCATAAAGCCGGCAATGTATTGATCTGCTTGCGATGCTTTTATGTTTCTTCCTTTTTTGCCAATTACAACAGATGCCTCTAGTTCAAAATCGAGTTGTTGAAAATGATCAGGCATACACCAAATATCCCCCGGTCCTTGAATAGCCTGATGATTTGTAAAATAAAATATCGGATATTCATCAAATTCCGTAATCATTTCCACCTTACGGTTTCTACGGGCAGCAGCAACATGCTGGCGAAATGCATAACCATCTCTGCAACTCGTTGGATGCGGAACCGGTGCAAGTATTTCGCTGTCCTTCCACATAAAAGAAGGAAATTCCAATTTTCCCTCTTTTATTTTATGGCTAATCTCTCTCGCTTTATCCATTCCCGGCTGCTCCAGCTTAAGCAATTCAAGCATTGTAACCGGAATATTAATTCCGCATCTGCTTCCCGCTTCTGCCAGCGGAAAAATCTTCTCATTAATATATAGTCCTGTTTGTTCTTTGCCATCTTTTCTGAAACTTACAAATATCATAGTATCCTTTTTTTTATCCGGCTAAAATAACCAATCGCATTGTTTGTATTTTTGCAAAACCGACAACAAAGGAAAAAGTTCGTAAATTATCTGTCGGTACATAAAAAAAGCGCTGATGCCACAATATCATTCCCTGGGACATATGCCCCCTAAAAGGCATACACAATTCCGCAAAACAGATGGTTCCTTATATGCTGAAGAGTTGGTTTCAACACATGGTTTCAGCAATGTTTATTCATTAATTTACCATTGTCATGCTCCTACTTTGGTTAAATCGGTAGGTGAGCCCTATTCCAGAGAGCCTAAAATCGCTTTCCAGCGCTCGCTCCGCCACCAGTCCTTTGAAGGCTTTCATATTGTTCCGGAGGACGACTATATAAAAAGCAAGAAACCTGTACTGGTAAATAATGATCTTCATATTGCGCTGGCTGCACCCAAAAAATCAATAACAGATTATTTTCTAAAGAATGCCGATGCTGATGAATTGATATTTGTTCATAAAGGAAGTGGTGTTTTAAAAACCATTTATGGTGAAATTACCTTTGGGTATGGAGATTATCTGGTGATTCCAAGAGGTACTATCTACCAGTTACACTTTAATGATGCTGATAATCGATTACTGGTAATTGATTCTTTCAGTGCCCTGGAAACACCCAAAAGATACCGGAATGCATATGGCCAGCTGGAAGAACATTCCCCATTTTGCGAGCGTGATATTCGCAAACCGGTGAATCTTAAAACTCATGATGAAGAAGGTGATTTCAAAGTTCTTATAAAAAAAGAAGGGATCGTTTACCCTTATATTTATGCAACCCATCCATTTGATGCAATTGGTTGGGATGGCAACCTGTATCCGTGGGCACTAAGCATTCATGATTTTGAACCCATAACAGGCAGGGTGCATCAGCCGCCTCCTGTTCATCAGACATTTGAAGCCCATAATTACGTGGTGTGCTCATTTGTGCCAAGGTTATTTGACTATCATCCCTTAGCGATTCCTGCACCTTATAACCACAGTAATATTGATTCTGATGAAGTGCTTTATTATGTGGATGGTGACTTTATGAGTCGAAAGCATGTTACACAGGGCATGATTACCCTCCATCCTGCCGGCATTCCTCACGGACCGCATCCCGGAACTGTGGAGAAAAGCATTGGCGCTAAGGAAACCAAAGAACTTGCGGTTATGATTGATACCTTTAAGCCATTATGGCTAACCGAAGATGCTTTGCAGATTATGAGCAATGATTATTACCAGTCCTGGTTATCATCTTGATGAACTAGAGAATAGAAGTTTGCCGGTAGAATTGTAAATATAAAGACCTTTATGCAACGCATTGGCGCTTTTCTTCGTCCATACTCTTTAGGCATATTATCGCCTTGGGGCGAGTGTTCATTAAAACAAAGCTGTAATTGTCAATAAAAATTACATTAAAAAAACAGTAGACATACCATACTATTCCTTATTTTTGAAACGATTCAATACTTAAAATCCTTATCCTTAGAAAACCAATTCATTATGATGAAAAGAATACTACTTTCCTTGTTACTGGTTGCCTCATGGGCAGCATCACATGGTCAGTGCAGCCCGGGAGCCACTTCAGCATTTTCAGAAAACTTCGATGGCACTGTAAACATGATCGGAACAGGTACACCAGGCTGGACGCTTGAAGGCGGACTTGCCGTTTCTAATCCTAACAGCTACCGTGGCCGGTTTTCCTTTGCCGACACTGCAGTGCTGGTAACCCCATCTTTCAGCACAATAGGTAATACCTATGTGTTATTAGATTTTGACCAGATCTGTAAGGTTTCCTTCTTTGACAGATGTCAAGTAGAGGTTTCCATAGACGGAGGGATTACCTGGATAAAACTTACCACAGCTGAATATCTTGGCGTTGGCTCAACGTTTAATCTTAATAATGCTTTTTCATCATTTGATTATCCTGTTTGGGATGCGGCAAATGACCTTACTACACCTGATAACACCTGGTGGAAACATGAGCTTTTTGACATTTCTCTTATTGCTCAGGAGCAAGCCGATGTTAGAATTCGTTTCCTGATGCATGATTATGATGCAGGTTTTCCAAATGGCATGACCGGTAATTACGGCTGGATACTGGACAACATTGCAATATGTATGGCACCGTGTGAATTGATTAAACCGGTTATTAACATGTCCAATAATACGCTTTCAGGTACTATATATAACACAGGACCTTATACCCCAAATGCAATAATTACAGATGCCAATGGAATTGTATATACTGAAATGCAGTATTCATTGACCGGAAGTGCAGGACCATTTATTGGTGGCATTACAGGTTCAAATCCTTGTGCTGCAGCAGGTGGTGGAAACGATGGGTATTGTTTTCCGGATATCCCTGTTGCTAACGTAGGAGACTCTGTGTGTTTTTTCATATTGGCATTTGACGGATCAGCCTGTTTTAATGGGGATACATCTGCTACATATTGTTTTTTAGTTGCTGAAGGAATAAAGCCCACCGACTGCGAAAATTTTGACGCAACAGCAGTTTGGACTGCCACTACTACTTCAGGTACTCCATTTGAATGGGGAACACCAAATTTTGGAACCACTAATTCTGCACACTCTGCACCAAATGCATGGGATATCAGCTTAACTTCCGGTTATACTGCAGGAACAGTTACCTCCGTCTTATCTCCTGTTTATGATTTCTCGGCATCTTGTAATCCATCACTTAATTTCTGGTATAACAGTTCAATGGATGCGGGAAATACTTTTAATGATGGAGTACAATTACAATATACGCTTGACCCATCTGGCTTGACAGGATGGACTGCATTAGGTACCGCACCAACCGGATTCCCTACAACACCGGATCCAAATGGAACCAACTGGTATAACTCTGATTTTATCGGAGCATTTTCCAGTGATCCATCAAATGACGGATGGTCCGGCAATAGTGGCGGTTGGATACAGGCCAATTATAATCTTAAAGGAGTAAGTGCATTCCCAGGAGCAGCAGCGGTTCGTTTCCGCTTTGTATTTAAGAGTAATTCTGTGGGAGAAGGTTTTTCTTTTGATGATTTCTGTGTGATTACTCCTCCTGATTTTGATGCAGGTATTGCAGCTTTAGTTCCTGCTAATAATACGGGTGTTGCATCCGGACAAACAATACCTGTTTCTGTTACATTAACAAATTTTGGAAATGCAACTATTGTAGGAACAAGTATTACCTGTGCTGTTGATGGTGTACCTCAATTTACTTTCCCTTGGACAGGCAGTTTAGGTTGTGGTCAGTCATCCGCTTTTAGTGTGGACTCTATTGTTTCCCCATCTGCATCGTTCAGCTTGTGTTGTTATGTTGATAATTCAACGGATGAAGATCACAGTAATGATACTACTTGTAGTGACATTATTATTGTTCCAATTCTAAACCTTTCCTATTGTGATGATTTTGATGGCGCAAATGCAGGCTGGACACAACAAATAGAAGCCGGCGCTTCAGGCACTACATTATGGGAACTAGGTCTTCCAACTACAACTCCGACAAATACCACCCATTCCGGTGCTCAGGCATGGGATGTAAATTTGAATACCGTATATGATGATAATGCAACTTGTTTTTTATTCTCTCCGTATTTTGACTTCTCCGGTGCGAATTCTGCAACATTAGAATTGTGGAACAACTATGATACAGAACAAGGTTGGGATGGCGTTACATTGGAGTACTCCTATGATAACGGCGCAACGTGGAATATTTTAGGTGTAGGCCCAACTGATCCAAACGCTACTAACTGGTATGATGTTGCAGCTTTAAACGGCCAACCAAATACACCTGCCTGGACGGGAGCCAGCGGAGGATGGCAAAAATCAACTTATAAACTTTGTACCAATGGTGACTTTGTGAATCAACCGAATCCAATTCAAATGCGTTTCCGATTCTTTTCTGATGGTATTATAGTAAGAACCGGTTTTACTATTGATGATTTCTGTATCTATAGTTCAAGCACTGAAGACATCGGTGTAGCGGCAATTAATTCGCCTGCTTCAGCAGCTCCTTCAGGAAGCACTATTCCTATTGATGTAATAGTTTGTAATTATGGTGGTACTCCAATAAATGGTTTCCCCGTAACTTACACAATTAATGGTGCAAATCCTGTTACATTTAACTCCCTGCTAACACTGCCAACCTGCTCTTGTATCACAGTTACCTTACCCTCTTTTGTTGTTCCTACAAGTAACTTTACAATTTGTGCATATACCGGACTCTTAACGGATGCCGATAACACCAATGACACGACATGTGGTAGCTTTGTAAGTGTTCCAACTTTAACCCCTACTTATTGCGATAATTTCGATGGTGCAAACGTTCCATGGTATTCAGAAGTTTTGGCGGGTGGCGCAACAAATACAAACTGGGAATTAGGAGCTCCTAATAATATTAATGGTGTTACCACCACTGCTCATTCTGCTCCAAATGCATGGGATATTAATCTAACTTCTGATTATACTGCTGGTGCTGATGTTGCTTTGTACTCTCCATACTTTGATTTCAGTAGTGTTGTAAATGCAAACATGTCGTTCTGGCAAAACAGAGCTATTGGAGGGTTTAATGATGGACTATATATGGAATATACTAATGATAACGGCGCTACCTGGACTACGCTCGGAACAGTGGGCGATACCAATGCAGTAAACTGGTATACCTTAGATCCTTTAACAATCGGTCAGCCGGGTTGGAATAATTATTCAAGCGGTACATTTGGTACTGCATTATGGATTGAATCACAATACAACCTGAATGGTTTTAGTAATTCAAGCACTAATATTCAATTCCGTTTCCATTTTGTTTCTAATCCATTCTCAACCGGTGACGGTGTTTCTATTGATGACTTCTGTATTACCGTTCCTCCTCCACAGGATGCAGGAATTGCTGCAGTTACTACTCCAACAGGATTTATTGGTGGTAATACCAATTATAATATCAATGCAGTTCTTAAAAATTATGGTTCACAGCCATTCAG
>JANOBN010000358.1:0-1514 GCA_031411675.1 Bacteroidota bacterium
CCCCCGCGCGTAAAATGATTGACAAAGGATTGGGCATTGCAATAGCCAGTGACTTTAATCCTGGCAGCAGTCCTTCAGGGAATATGCAATTGATGATGGCGCTTAGTTGCATTCTGTATAAAATGACACCGGAAGAAGCCTTAAATGCAGTGACCATTAATAGTGCCGCTGCAATGAGTTCCGAGAAACATCTTGGAAGTATTACAACAGGAAAAAAAGCAAATATTATTATCACTAAACCGGTTCCCTCTTTAGCATTTATTCCTTATTCGTTTGGAAGTAATATGGTGGAAGAGGTAATCATTGGTGGTGAAAGCATTAAAAAAAATAACTTATGAAGCTGGTAACTTACGACCGGTTATATATAGATTCTCTATTACGAAAAAGAGAAAAGGAAATTAAGCTGGGAGAGTTGGTTCAGACACTTCCCTGGGGAACCAATGAAAATTTTGCAGAGTTGCTTGCTCAAAACACCTGTAAATATGTGTTAATTGGTTTGCCGGAAGATGTAGGTGTACGTGCAAACGGCGGACGCGGCGGAACCTATAGCGCATGGCTTCCGGTTTTGACTACGTTGCTCAATACACAAAGCAATCACTTTTTAAAAGGTGATGAACTATTAGTGCTTGGTCATATTGACTTTACTGATGTGATGAATGCGGCAAAGAAACTTAATTTTCATAATAAGGAAGATATCAATGAAGCACGTGGTTTAGTACATAGTATTGATGAAGCTGTAATGCCCGTTATCAGACAAATTATTACCAGCGGTAAAGAAGCTATTATAGTGGGTGGTGGACATAACAATGCTTACCCTTGTATTAAAGGTGCAGCTTATGGATTACTTAACAGTGGTAAAATATTTAATCCTTCTATTAATGTAATTAACTGCGATGCCCATAGTGACTTTCGTCCGCTGGAAGGAAGGCATAGCGGCAATGCATTTAGTTATGCTTTTAATGAAAACCTGTTGAATAAATACAGCATGCTGGCATTGCATGAATCGTATAATACAAAACTGGTATTGGATGAAATTGAAAATTACAAAGACAGAGTTCATTATTCCACTTTTGAAGAAATATTTATCCGGCAATCACTTTCATTTGATGATGCAATAAATCAAAGTATTGCTTTTACTGCTGATAATTATACCGGCTTAGAGATAGATCTCGATGCCATACAGAACATACCCTCCAGTGCAAAAACATCCAGTGGAATTAACACCATTGAAGCACGAAGATTTATTTACAAAGCAGCCACTTCCTGTAAAATTCCCTATTTTCACATAGCAGAAGCTGCACCGGTATTATCACATATTAAAACAGATTTAAAAACAGGAAAACTGGTTTCTTATTTGATAACAGATTACATTAAAGCAAGAAACAGTTTTTATAATTAGCCAATTTGAAAATTAGCCAATTTGAAAATTTGAAAATTAATTATATTCAACATTAATTATTTACTCGATACTCAATACTCGATACAAAAAATGAAGCAACTTATAGAATGTGTTC
>JANOBN010000359.1:0-2804 GCA_031411675.1 Bacteroidota bacterium
GCGGTCCGGACGGGACTCGAACCCGCGACCCCATGCGTGACAGGCATGTATTCTAACCAGCTGAACTACCGAACCAAGCTAAATATCTTTATTACTGTCTTTTGGGGTGCTGGTCACCCTTTTTCGGGACGGCAAATGTAAGGCGATTTTTTTAATGACCAAACGCTAATTCGATTTTTTCCTTTTTCTTGTCAAAAGGCACCCCTGTAATAAGCCTTTAAAGGTCATTCTCAATTTATGGACTTTTGCCCATTTTCCGGCTAAAAGCAGACTCTCAAACCCAATACAGACAACATTTTCAGCTATTTTAAGGCGCAATTCAAAATTTTTGAGAATTATCATTTGATATCCTGAAAACTGAATTATATTTACTCATTATTTGAGTTTTGAACTTGATTTTTAATACCACTGAATATAATTTTTAACCTCTAAATCTTTTAACCATGAAATCAAAATTACCATTGCTAACCTTCATCGGGGCGCAGCTGAAAAGAACCATTTTGCTTCTTTCAGCATCTTTAATTTTAGGTATTACGTCTTATGCACAAAATCGTGCCGGCACTATGTGGACCTCTGTTAATGAGTCCGCTGTAAGAACATCTGCATCAAAGCAGAGGGATATTGTTCCACAACGATATCTTACTTATGCGTTAAATACTCCGGTTTTAAGGACTTTCCTAAGCGGAGTACCTTCTGAAAAAACTGTAAATCCCGCTAATTCGCAGTTTTCACTCTTGCTACCAATGCCTGATGGAAATTTTCAGGAATTCAAAGTAAGTGAGTCGCCGATGATGGAACCTGCACTTCAGGCTAAATATCCTGAGATCAGGACCTATTCCGGGGTAAGCATTAGTGATCCTTCGGCTACAGTGAAGTTGGACTGGACCTATCGCGGTTTTCATGCGATGATTCTTGCCAAAGATTATACAGTTTTTATTGACCCATATCAGCGGGAGGATGTGGATCATTACATCGTATATTTCAAAAAAGATTTTGTTCCGGGCTCTTCTAAACAATTTATAGAAGGTGATCCATCTTCCACACCGGGTGAGAAAAAAGAAATGCAATTTAATGAGCATCGTGATGGATCTACCCCATCTACTTTAGCTGCATCAGGAACACAGTTGCGTACGTATCGATTAGCGTTAGCTGCCGACGGAGCTTATTCTCAGTTTCAGGGCGGAACTAAGCCGCTTACATTAGCAGCAATGGTAACCAGTATGAACAGGGTAAATGGAGTGTATGAAAAAGAAGTAGCAATACATATGACTTTAATCGGTAACAATGATGATTTGATTTATCTGGATGGCAGTACGGATCCATATACTGCTTCCGGTGCATGTGATTTACGTCCCGAAAATCAAGCAAATATTGATGCAACGATCACTTCAGCGAATTATGATATCGGACATCTTTTTGCAATGAGTTCCGGCGGTTGTGCGACCGGTAATTCCGTTTGTAACGCTGCAACAAAAGCATATGGTGTTACCGGTACGAGTAATCCTGTTGGCGATCCTTTTGACATTGATTATGTTGCTCATGAAATGGGTCATCAGTTTAATGGATCACATACCTGGAATGGCACACAAGGTTCTTGTTCAGCCGGGCAGTATGTTTCATCAGCGGCTTACGAGCCGGGCAGTGGTACTACTATTATGGCTTATGCCGGCATATGTGGCTCTGATAATCTGCAACCAAATAGTAATCCTTATTTCCATACCTACAGTTTCGATCAGATAGTTAGCTATTCCACTTCAGGTACCGGAAATTCTTGTCCCGTTACAACCCCCACAGGTAATAATCCTCCAAGTGTTAATGCTGGTCCTTCCGGTTTTACAATACCAAAGGGAACACCATTTACGCTGACAGGTTCCGGTACGGATCCTGATGGTGATGCGCTTACTTTCAGTTGGGAAGAATTTGATTTGGGTCCTGCAGGCCCTCCCGTTCCTCCTTCCGGTGATGGTCCGTTATTCCGTTTCTTCAATCCGGTTGCTGTACCAACAAGAACATTTCCAAAATTGTCGGATATATTAAATAACACCAGTACAATTGGAGAAGTATTACCTTCAAAAACAAGAGGTATGAATTTCCGTTTAACTGCCCGCGATAATCGTGCAGGCGGTGGTGGAGTAAATTATGCCGGCACCAACTTTAATGTAGATGGTAATTCCGGTCCGTTTGTAGTAACTGCACCAAACAGTGCCGGTTTATGGTGTTCCGGTTCTTCACAAACTGTTACATGGAATGTTGCCAATACAAACAATGCTCCTGTTAGTACTGCTAATGTTAATATACTTTTATCAACTGATGGCGGATTAACTTTCCCAATCACATTAGCATCCAATACTCCAAATGATGGTTCAGAATCAATAACAGTTCCTGCAAATCCTACAACTACTGCAAGGGTAAAAGTGGAAGCTGCCGGCAATATATATTTCGATATTTCCAATGCAAACTTCACTATCAGCTCCCCTGTTGCAATAGTTACCAATCCGGTGAGTCAGGTAAAGAATTATGGTGATAATGTTACCTTCACTGCAAGTGCATCAGGCAACCCTACACCAACAGTACAATGGTATGAAAGCATTGGTGGCGGAGCCTATAATGCTATGCCTGGAAAAACCAGTACTACCTTAACTATTAACTGCCTTGATATGAGCTATGATGGAAGAAGCTATAAAGCAGAATTCACGAATACTTGTAATTCATTATTTACTAATGCTGCATCATTAACAATAACGCCACCAATTTCTTTAAACCCTGTTAGCCAGAATAAACAGTTTGGTGATAACGTTACGTTT
>JANOBN010000360.1:0-1852 GCA_031411675.1 Bacteroidota bacterium
GCACAATGTATTTTAGCCATTCCTTTTGTTCCTTTATTTGTGATTAAATATGAATACCATCCTAAAAGCAGTAGATGTAAATAAGTATTATGCCAGTCATCAGGCATTGAAAAATGTAAGCGTTGATATTCCCGAAGGTTCTGTTTATGGACTTTTAGGTCCTAATGGTGCCGGAAAAACTTCCCTCATTCGTATCATCAACCAAATTACCGGTCCTGATTCCGGTCAGATTCTTTTTAAAGGCCAACCTCTCAGAGGGGATCATACCCGTGAAATTGGTTATCTACCAGAAGAAAGAGGGCTTTATAAAAAGATGGAAGTTGGTGAACAGGCTCTTTATCTTGCTCAATTAAAAGGACTCACCCGAAAAGAAGCCATTGAAAAGCTGAAATACTGGTTTGAAAAATTTGAGATTAAAGCCTGGTGGACAAAGAAAGTAGAAGAACTAAGTAAAGGAATGCAGCAAAAAGTTCAGTTCATTGTTACTGTAGTGCACGAACCGCGACTCCTTATATTAGATGAACCGTTTACAGGCTTTGATCCCATAAATGCGAATCTGATAAAAGACGAACTCTTAGAATTAAAATCAAAGGGAACAACAATTGTTTTATCTACCCATCGCATGGAATCAGTAGAAGAACTCTGTACTCATATTGCACTCATTAATAAGTCAGTTAAACTTCTTGAAGGATCCGTTAAAGATATTCGTAAGTCGTTTAGATCCAACCTTTATGAAATAGAATATGAAGGCAATACCATCGGCTTAGCGAATAGTTTATGGGGTGGATTTGATCTTGTTGAAAATGAACCTTTTGGAGATCATCTCAAAGCAAAAATCCGAGTAACCGAAGGTTTTAATACTAACCAACTCTTACAAGGCTTAATCAATAATGTAAATATTGTGAGTTTTAAAGAGGTCATTCCTTCAATGACTGACATTTTTATTCAAACTGTTTCTGAACCTTCAACTACCAGCATCCATGAATAAAATCCTCTTAATCGTAAGAAGAGAATACCTGAGCAGGGTTAAGAAAAAGTCATTCATAATAATGACTCTCATCGGACCTCTTCTGATAGCTTCTATTCTCCTGGTGCCGGTATTTATATCGAAATACTCTCAGGATAAAACCTATCGCATTCAGATTATTGATCAGGATCCACAGATTTTCCGAACGGTTTTGCCCGGATCTGATTTGGTACAATTTATTAATGATACCAATCGTCTGGAAAAGGCAAAACAAACCTTCAATCCTGAGAAATATGATGGGATCCTTTATGTGCCCGCAGATTTGATTAAGAATCCTGGAGGTGTGGTGCTTTATATGGAGAAGCAAGTCAACATTCAGGTAAAATCATATGTTGAACGAGTGCTTCAAACAGAAATCGAAAATGCTAAACTAAAATCAAACGGAATTAATCAACAGGTTTTAGAATCTATTAAAACGGAAATCGACCTCAAAACACTGACGTTGAAAGGACAGGAGAATAATGCTGAGTTAACAACCATAGTTGGATTTGTTGGAGGGCTTATGATTTACCTGTTTATTTTCCTTTATGGTGTGCAAGTAATGAGAGGTGTTATTGAAGAAAAAACAAACCGAATTGTTGAAGTTATAATTTCTTCGGTAAAACCTTTTCAGTTGATGATGGGCAAAATCATTGGAATTGCGTTAGTTGGTTTGACGCAGTTTTTACTTTGGATCATACTTACATTTACCATTTCTTCCGTCATCGGAAGCTGGACCATGAGTCAAAAAACTGATCCACAGAAAATTGTAAAACAAATGAATGATTTGCAATCACAACCTACAGAACCGGGTAAAGCAAATACAGTACAACAAAAAGCTGCAAT
>JANOBN010000361.1:0-6711 GCA_031411675.1 Bacteroidota bacterium
TAAAAAACCTTAATATCGAATCATTAATGGTATCAAGAGGACAAAAGATCAATACAATTTCATATAGCGATATATATAAAGAATTAATTGAACAACATCAGGTTATTATTAATTGTACACCTGTTGGAATGTTTCCTGATATTAACAGCTGCCCGGTTATACCTTATCAATATCTGACAAAAAATCATTTAGCTTATGATCTTATATATAATCCTTCAGAAACTATTTTTCTGATAAAAGCATCAGCAGCGGGAGCCGTGATTAAAAACGGACTGGAGATGCTTAAATTACAAGCAGAAATATCATGGAAGATATGGAACTCATAGATGTTAAATTGATGCTAAAATTCAACAGCGGAATAAATTTACAGGAATAGATAAATTTTTAGAAAGAAACAGTAATTCTATCCGGATCAATTTCTGCCGGACGAACAGTCATAACAGGTATTTTACTTTGATTAACCACTTTAGTAGCATAAGTTCCTAAAAGTAAACCTGTCATTGATGGTTCTTGTTCTGTCATAATAATTACAAGATCGGCATCCAGCTCAGTGGCTGTGCTTAGTGTAAGCTTTGCAAGGTCATCACCCATAACCATCTTGCTTTCACATGCAACATTGTGTTGTTCTAAAAACTCAACTACTTGTTCAACTTTAATTCTAAACTTCCGTTGATAATCTTCGTTTTTAGATTGCATAATACCTACAACAATAACATGTGCATTGTAGTAAGACGCAATTTCCATTGCAATATTTACCTTCTGACGCGATTCAGGTGAATCATCAATAGGTAAAACAATTCGCGTAAAGCCAATATGTTTTGCATGGGACTGAACTGAAATTACCGGTATGCCGGATTCCATAACAACTTTCGCTGTGTTGCTTCCTACAACTGAACTTCTGCCCGAAGAACCATGGCTGCCCATAATTATAATATCGCTATGGGTTTGTTTTGAATTGTGTACAATACGTTTGTAAATTTTACCCACATCAGTGAGAACGTGCACTACCACACCATTCTCCTGGTGTATTTTATTGGCTAGTTCAGTTAGTTTCTCGTTGGATGCTGTTTCCACTTTTTTCTCAAAACCGGTGAGTGCATGACTTATTGCGTTGGTAAAAGTGAGTGTTTCAACTATATGCAATAAAGTAATTTCTGCCTTCAGTAATTTTGCCATGAATACTGCATGTTCAAGGCTGAGATCAGATGTCTCAGAAAAGTCATAAGGAATTAAAATTTTTTTAATACTAAAGTCTTTTTGCATGGCTATTAGTTTTGTGTGATTAGCTTATTGTAAATTCCATTGTATCTTTTCTTTCAGTAGGGCGAATGCTGCACACCGGAATTTCGCTTGCATTGATGATTTCCTGTGATGCCGTACCAATAAAATATTCTGTCCATTCCATCTCTTGCTGCGTCATTATGATAATTAAGTCGGCCTCTACAGTTTTGGCATATTTTAATACTTCTTCGGCAATGTTTTTTCCATGAATCAATTCTCCTGTTGTTTTAATCTGATGTGAAGATATAAAATCTGTAACCTGATCCATTTGACGGGTAATTTTATTTACATGGAATTCGTCAGAAGTATCTAAAACAGATATCACTTTAACATCAGAATTAAAAAGACGGGCTATTTCTACGCATTTTCCTACTTTTTCCTTGGTTTCACGGGTAAAATCTAAAGGCAATACAATGGTTTTGCACCCTGCACGATGTTTCTGACCCTTAATGGTTATTACCGGACAATGAGCCTCAGATATCACTCTAACGGCATTAGAGCCAATAAATTTCTTTTTTAACGTACTTTCACCTGATGTTCCCATGATGATGAATGAAGCGGAAAGTTCTTCTGCCACTTTTACAATCTCCTCATAAATCTTGCCCTTTTCAATCCTGGTTTTTATATTGATACCGGAATTTTTATATGCATCAGATGCGATGCCGTCTAAGGTAGTTTGAATGCCTTTACGCAAAAGCTCTTCCTGTGTTTCCTTACTGGAAAAGAGGTTAAATACACTACTCAAAAGGGTTTCATCAATAACATAAACAAGTGTAATGTCAGATCCTGTAATTCTTGCCAGATTGAAACTTTGGCTTATTGCTATTTTAGACTGTTCAGAAAAATCAACGGGTACTACAATATGATTTATTAATGTCATGTTACATTAGTTTCTATTTTCGTTACAAATTTATTGAAAACTTATGCAACAGATACCGGAATCCGAACTAATTCTGAACAATGATGGCAGTGTTTATCATTTGAATCTGCTTCCGGGCGATATTGCCCATAAGATTATCAATGTAGGGGATCCTGATCGTGTTTCAATGGTTAGCGGATATTTCGATAAAGTTGAACTTAAAAAGCAAAAAAGGGAGTTTGTTACTCACACGGGCAGCTACAAAGGCAAGCGAATTACCGTATTATCAACAGGAATAGGAACTGATAATATAGATATCGTTTACAATGAATTGGATGCATTGGTAAATATTGATCTTAAAACAAGGATGATCAGGGATAAAAAAACGGCATTGGAGTTGGTCAGAATCGGCACCAGTGGGGCATTACAGGCCGATATACCTGTTGATTCTTTTGTTTGTTCCACATTTGGACTCGGGCTTGACGGGCTTTTAAATTTTTATGAGTTACAGAATGAGGAGGAAGAGTCAGAGATTATCAATGCTTTCCGCCAGCATTATCCTAATAAAAGCATTTTTCCGGAGTCCTATTTAAGCAAAGGAGCACCGGTACTTATTAACAGGTTGGGCGAAGGAATGCACCCGGGAATAACTGCATCTTGTTCCGGTTTTTATGCACCTCAGATGCGGCAGTTGCGTTTGGCTCCGGCCCGTCCTGATATGATTGAAAAATTAAGCTCGTTCCGCTTTGGAGTTCACCGGATCACCAACTTTGAAATGGAAACCGGAGCGATGTATGGCCTTGCTAAATTATTGGGGCATCATTGCTGTGCGGTAAATGTTATTGTTGCTAACAGAATAGCACAACAGTTTTCCAAAAAATATCATGAAAAGATGCATGAACTGATTGAAACAGTACTTGACAGAATCTAATTTACTCAATTCTTAAAATTTTAGGAAACATGTTTACAGTTAAGTCTTTTAATTTCTCCGATAGGGAACTGTCAGAAATTGCTTTTGCAATAAGAGATAAAGTATTTGTACAAGAACAAAAAGTGGATAAGCGCGAGGAGTATGATGAATTTGAAGAAGAAGCGATACATTATTTAATTTATGATGATGAAATCCCTATAGGAACAGCAAGATGGCGTAAGGTTAGTGATAAAATAAAACTCGAAAGATTTGCAATATTGACTGACCATAGAAAAAAAGGCGCCGGCATTACTCTCGTGAATACAGTTCTGAATGATGTTTTAATATTTAATAAACCGATTTATCTGAACTCTCAGGTTTCGGCAATGAATTTATATCGTCGCGCCGGATTTAAAGAGGAAGGTGAACTGTTTTATGAAGCAAACATCCCTCATTATAAAATGACTTTTCAGATTTGATTTAATTCCTATAGGGTGAATTCTCCTAGTCTTGAGGCGATTTATTCATTTAACTTTTTATCATTATTTGCGATGCCCTTTTACTTTCAGTGGTGTAATTCACTCAATACCTGAAATTATTTTTCTTACTCTGCTTTGTAGTTCATGTGTCGTATTTAACGGGATAATTAAATTGGAAACATTTTCATTTCTTTTAATTGGTGTAAATACAAGCCTCATTAAATATCCATCACGTTTTATGGACAATTCAATTGGGGAAGGAGATGTATTCTGAACAAAATATCTGCTAAAAAGCGGATACAAGTTTGATTTCCCGATTTCCAGGTTGTTTATTGCAATTAATACGTCGCCGGGTTTAAATCCAAAATAATTATTTTCATTCATGAGTCGTATTTCATTTTTATCATTGAAGAAGCGAATTTCAATCGGTCCTGATTTATATATATCCCATGGCACATCATTCAGAAGTTGCAAGCCTGATGTTGACAACATTTCATTATAGGTTACAGCCTTCATTCCTTTTATATAATCTTCAAAAAAAATACGCAGGCCGGGATTAGTTAAAGAAATTATTTCATCAAAAAGCTGATCATCATCAAAGGGCTGGTCTGATTGATATTTAGCAGCCAGTTTAAGAATAACTTTTTTAAGGGAGTTCGCACCATTTGATAAGGAAATAATCTGCATATCCAGAAACCATGCAAGTAATGCTCCTCTTGAATATACACTAAGATAATTTGCCTGTTGTTTTGGCTGAAGTACATTGCTGCTCATCTCTGTCATGGAGAACAAAGGAAAGGCAGAAGAACTTTGAATTTTTTCTGACATTTCTTCATAAAAATCCTGTTCGGAAATTAACCCTGATTGTAATAAACACTGCATTGAAAAATACTCCGTTATACCTTCATAAAGCCAAAGATGTTGCGACATTTTAGGATACCTGAAATTGAAATCTGCTACTTCTTTACTCCGTAGATGCAAAGGAGTTAATGTATGTAAAAATTCATGAGAGCTTATGCTAAGAATAGTTGATTTTAAATCCACATCAAACGACGGCTCCGGTAAAAAATAAAATGAACAGTTTCGGTGTTCCAGTGCTCCGTGACCGCTAAGTCCGCTTGTTGAAGTTAATACTTTTTGATTATCAGAGGAGAAATAAAAAATAAAATGATATTCTTTAGGGATTAACACTCCTGCATATTTACTGATACCTGCCATTAACGGAACGAGATATTTTTTAATATCTGTTGAATGAACTTTACCTGAGGCAGAATAAGCACTTATATATATAGTGCTTTCATTAATTTTAAATGAAGCTGTATCAGGAGCACAATACATAACAGGATTGTCTGAAATTTCTGCATAATTCATTGCAGAAAGAGTTTCACTTGTTTCCGACATGGTTTCCTTTCGCAAATTGGTTGATCCGTAAAAATTTGCAGGCTTGTGGACACTTATTTCATAAGGCAATTTTTCCATTCCTTCAAAATAGCCATAAAATGCAAAGGGATTTATAACAAAGTTCTTGCCTTTTTCAATGTTACTTCCACCGGCCTGAAAAACCGGATTAGTGCCATCTCTGTCGTCCCAGGTATCATTAACCAGGTATTCAATTCGATTAAGTTCAGTTGCATTTTCAATAATAAAATCGCGATTCTCTGCTATTCTTATTTTTAATTTTTTACCATTGCTATTGAAAGCGCTGAATTTAGAAATAAACCGACCATATTTTTTGCTGGCATAGCTGCCCGGAACAGCATCAGGCATTACATATATGATTTCCTTTTTATCTGTTGCCGGAGGAAACAAAGTGATTTTGATTTTATCTTTTCTGATGTTTACAAGATCAGTAGAAAAACGGTAAGATGTTTGACAATAGGTAGCATTTAAAAGAAATGGTAAAATTAATAGTGTCAATAAATATTTTATATATAAAGAATTACATGTTGGTAACATAAGTGCTTTTCAAATATGGTTTAAGATAAATTACGATATTTACCTGCTTTTTCAGCACTAAAGTAAGAATGAATAACGATAATTTAAAACTTAGTACCGGATATAGTGATATCTGGCGGATTTCCTGGCCGATAATGCTGGGAAGCCTTGCTAATACAATAATTAATTTTATGGATACCGCATTTGTATCCAGGGTAGGCGAAACTGAGTTAGCTGCATCCGCAATTGGTGGAGTATTTTATTTAGTGATGGTTATGCTTGGTATTGCTATTGGTATCGGATCGCAGATAATGATTGCACGTAAAGCAGGCGAAGACAAGGCATTGGAGATTGGAAATATATTTGACCATAGTGTTTTATTATTAGGCGGATTAGGAGTATTCATAATGATATTAACCTATTTTGTAGTGCCTGCTTTTATTCATGGTATTCTTTCTTCACAGCAAGTGGCAGATGCTACAGTAGTTTATCTGAAAGGAAGAATGTGGGGCATTGTCTTCATGATGATACTGGTAGCAACAAGATGCTTGTATACCGGAATAGGCCGCACAAGAATAGTCAGTTATACAACCGGGTTAATGATGGTGATTAATTTTATTCTGGGGTATGCATTAACATTTGGACATTTTGGTATGCCGGCATGGGGAATAAAAGGAGTAGGAACTGCATCTGCAATTGCTGAAACTTGCGCTGCAATTTTTGCCGTGGGTTATGCAATGAACAGGAATACATTACAACACTTTCGGTTATTCCGTTTCGAACGGATACAATCCGTTATGTTTTCTCAAATTATCAATTTGTCAGCTCCCATTTTGCTACAGCATTTTTTATCAATGGGATCATGGTTTTTATTTTTTGTTCTTATAGAAAAAATGGGGCAGCATGAATTGGCAATATCAAATGTAGTCAGAAGTATATATATGGTATTAATGACACCTATTTGGGGTTTTTCACAAGCTGCAAATACAATGGTTAGTAATATTCTGGGTCAAAAACAAAATGCTTCGGTTTTGCCTTTAACCGGAAGAATTATTAAAATGAGTTTAATGACCAGTTTTATTGCTGTCTTTTTTGTAAGCATGTTCCCGGAACTGCTGTTAGGGCTAGTTACTTCTGACATATACGTAATTCAGGATGCAATCCCCAGCCTTATGATTGTTTGTGGAGCAACAGTTTTTTTCAGTATAAGTATGGTATTATTAAGTTCAGTTTCCGGAACAGGAGAT
>JANOBN010000362.1:0-3076 GCA_031411675.1 Bacteroidota bacterium
GGGCTACGCTACACCCCGAACGAACTTGCGGCAAATATAGAATTCTTTCAATTTCCACTCTAAGCCAACAGGATTTGAAACAGGGGGATTAAACTATGTCCGGAAAAATCAAAAAATCACTTTTTTTAAAAAATTAGCTTAAATATCAAAGAATTAAATTATCTTTACCGAATTATTCTAAAATTATAAAAATTAAAAAATGAAAAGAGGAAAAGTTAAATTTTTCAACAACACCAAGGGATTTGGTTTTATTAATGACAGCGAAACAGGTCAGGATGTATTCGTACACATGAGTGGATTAAAAGCAGATATCCGCGAAGGTGACGAGGTAACATACGAGGTGACCCAGGGTAAAAAAGGATTAAATGCAATTAATGTAATGATTGCTTCCTGATATTTTATTACTGAAAAACGAAAAACCCTGCCCAACAGCAGGGTTTTTTGTTTTTATACAATTTTGTAAAACCTTTTACTTTTTAATACGATAGCTTTTTAAATCTGCATAATTTCGCCACTTCTATTATTTTTTAATTTTCAGCGCAGGTATGAAAAAAAAACTGATTGTTGTATTTATTCTGTTTTTTACTTTTTGTCATGCTTTTGCTAAAAAACCGGTTGACCAGAAATTTACAATAAGTGGTTTTGTTAAAGATAAAGCGACCGGCGAAGCACTTATTGGTTGTAACGTATATATTAAGGAACTACTCAAAGGCACTCAAACTAATACCTATGGTTTTTATTCACTGACTTTTGAAAAGGGTAATTATATAATAGTGGTTTCTTTCCTGGGTTATCAGGATTTCACAACTGAAATTAATTTAGACAGAAATCAGACCATTAATGTAGAACTTGTTTCAAAAACAGTAGAGGCCACGGAAGTGGTGATAGACGCAAAACGTACTGATAATAATGTGAAAAGTACGGAGATGGGGAAAGTGAATCTTGATGTAGACAAAATTAAAACCCTGCCTGCCTTTTTAGGGGAAGTAGATATTTTGAAAGTGATTCAATTGCTTCCCGGTATTCAGTCGGCCGGAGAAGGAAATTCAGGCTTTTATGTAAGAGGAGGAGGGCCGGATCAAAATCTTGTGTTGTTGGATGAAGCGGTAGTTTATAATGCATCACATCTTTTTGGATTTTTCTCTGTCTTTAATTCAGATGCCATAAAGAATGTAGAAATAACCAAGGGTGGAATGCCTGCTCAATATGGCGGCAGACTTTCTTCTGTATTGGATATTTCAATGAAAGAGGGAAATAACAAAGAATTCCATGGTTCCGGGGGTATTGGATATGTTGCATCACGGCTGACTCTGGAAGGTCCGATTGTGAAGAATAAGGCCTCTTTTATCGTTTCTGCAAGAAGAACATTTGTTGATCTTTTCTTACGAGAACCTTTTGTTAAACAAGGTTCAAGGCTTGATGGAAACAGCTATTATTTTTATGACCTTAATACTAAAATTAATTATACCATCTCTCAGAAAGATCGTTTGTTCCTTAGTGGTTATTTTGGCAGAGATGTTTTTAATTTTAAAAGCCGTGAGACTGGATTTACAGTTCAGATTCCCTGGGGAAATGCCACAAGTTCCTTTCGATGGAACCATCTGTTTTCCGATAAATTATTTCTGAACACTTCATTAATTTATTCAGATTATAAATTTGAATTCGAAGCCGATCAGCCACAATTTAACTTTAAGGTATTTTCCGGCATCCGTGATTATAATGCAAAAGTGGATTTTAATTATTTCCCTAACATACTTCACAATGTCCGTTTTGGAATAAACTATATATATCATCGTTTTACTCCAACCAATGCTCAGGCCCGTTCCGAAGAAGTTGTTTTTGATTTAGGAAGCATAGTGCGTTATTATGCTCATGATGCGGCAATTTATATTAATGATGAGATGGATCTTAATGATAAAATCAGGCTGAACATCGGCTTGAGGGGATCAGCTTTTGCACACGTAGGACCTTTTACCAGATACATTACTGATCCGTTTATTACCAATCAGATCAAAGATTCGCTCGTTTATAAAAAGGGAGAAAGTGTAAAAACCTATTACAGACTGGAGCCGCGTGTTTCCGCCAGATATGAAATAAATTCACACTCTTCCGTCAAAGCTGCGTTTACCCAGAATTATCAGTATATACATCTGGCTTCTTTTGCTTCTGTTTCCTTACCAACCGATGTATGGGTGCCTAGCAGTGATATCGTTAAACCACAATATAGCCTGCAGTATGCTGCCGGATATTTTCATAATTTCAAGAATAACGAATATGAGACATCCGTGGAAGTATATTATAAGGACATGAAAAACCTTATTGAATATAAAGAAGGAGCACAGCCTGACGATGATGTAAAAAATAACACTGATAACAATTTTGTTTTTGGAAAAGGCTGGAGTTATGGGGCAGAATTTTTTGTTAAAAAGGCAACCGGTAAATTTAATGGATGGATTGGCTATACACTTTCATATACAAAAAGGAAGTTTGAGGATATCAATAATGGAGAAGCCTTTTCAGCTAAATATGACAGACGGCATGATGTTTCAATTGTACTTAGTTATAACAGAAACAGCAAATGGACTTTTGGGTTGGTGTGGATTTATGCAACAGGAGATGCACTAACCATGCAGACAGAACGTTACGGAATCAGCGCAGCACCACCGGTAGATGTACTAAACGGACAGTTAATAACCGGAAACAATATATATATATTAGGCGGATTTGGGAAACGAAATGATTTTCGGCAGAAGGCGTATCATCGGTTAGATTTATCAGCTACGCTGCATGGCAAAAAGCATAAGAAATGGCAGAATGAATGGAATTTCTCCGTTTTCAATGCATACAGCCGTATGAATCCTTACTTTATCTATTTCGCACAGGAAGGAAATACTCAGGAAGGCAACCTGAGCATACAGGCAAAGCAGGTTTCATTATTTCCTGTCATTCCTGCAGTAACTTATAATTTTAAATTCTAATGTTAAACATTATCCAAAAACGGTAACATGAAATATTTAATGAGTACCATCCTATTTTTTTTCTTTATTTCCTGCGAGAAGGATATTACAGTTGACCT
>JANOBN010000363.1:0-15863 GCA_031411675.1 Bacteroidota bacterium
GTATCAATTATTAAGACTACATTCCGGCTTTCAGTTGTTACTATTTACGGTTATTATATATATTAATTTATATTCGTTTATTTTAGATGATTTCTCCATCATCTCACTTTAATTTCAATCTTTTGAGGATGTCCCATCTCGGATCATCATTAATCGGATCATGTCCCAGATGATTCCTCATTTCCTCCAGCGTTTGCTGATTACATCCCAGGCTACCATCTTCATTTTCCGGATGAATCGGATTTAAGGGAACCATCAGGTTGAGATAGTCATACAGGTGCGGAGCGAGGTCAATTTCGTTGGCGGAGAGCGGGATACCGATGATATCTTCCTCTTCCTCCACCGGCTCGTCCAGGGCATCCAGCTGACGTACCATCAGATGACGGTCTTCTTCCTCTACAGCCATGTCAAACTCATCCAGACAACGTACACAGGACATATGAATTCTTCCTGTGAAAGTAAATGTGAACTGCAGGTTATTTATGCCTTTCAGGAGCACCACATTGACATTTACGTCGGCTTTATGGATCAGCGAATGTTCATAAGGCTCAAAGAAAGCATCAGAAATATGAAATTCATACTGATGTTCTCCTGCCGTAAGACTGGCAAACTGAATTGTATATTGAGAACGTTTTTCCATAACTTAATGGAATTTAATTACTTATAAGCACTATCTCCCGGATTTTCAGTGGTTACTGACAAATTAGGGGCTGCAAATGTAAAAAATGTTGATAACGTAGGAAAGGGAAATCTTTGGGTTGGGGTCAGGAAGCTGATGCGGGGAATGCATTTGTCCTGCTTTAGAATAGCAATTTGCAGGTTTTTTTGCCTCACCCCGGCGCTCTCCGGGGGAGAGGGGGAAAAGGGCTTTGTTTATAATTCAATATAGTGAGACACCCAAAATAAACGAAAAAACCTTCTACTGTTTCCCGGGCCAAATTATGCAATGAATTAAGTCAGGAGAAGAAAACTGCTTATCCAACCCGTAATTGAACTAATCAAAGGTATTAAACAGAAATCCTTTTCTTAACGAACTATCAGTTTTTGTCTTAACAAATTATCTCCCTCCTGAATCTGAATAAAATAAACTCCGGAGGCCATATTTGTGGTGTTCACAAAGAGATTTTTCTCGCCTGTGCAATTGCCTTTATATATATCAGTAATTTTTTTTCCGTCGATATTGTAAAGCGCTGCTTCTATATGGGTTAATGTGCTACTAAAAACCGGTATGCAGGTAATTCCCTTTGATGGATTCGGATAAACTGATTTTAATTCAAAATGCGTATTTGCTTCTTGTACACCGGTAACATTCAGCACATCGAATTCCCAAACACCGGCGGGAGCAGGCATCGGACGTACTTGATTTTTTCCGCTGCCAGATGCAGCCTGTATATAATAATATATATGCGTACCGGCAGGCTGAGCAGGTATTTGAAATTCCCAGTGATTAGGTGCAACAGCAGGAGACATTACATATCCTGTATATCCTTGTGCGGTGTCAGTTGTATAGAACAAAGTTGCTGAAGCGATTCCGCTTTTATGACGAATGAATGCATCAATCGTATAGTCGTTAATGGTGTCATAAGTATTAGAAAGTTCCTGATGGGAAATCAACAGTGGATCATTCACGCCAACTTCCTTTGTAATACAATGCAAGGCACCAAGTGAAGGGATACTTGACAAAGAATTGATGCCGGTAATCGTATAACCGGGTAATGCTGCTTTATATATATTTAAAGCAATGGTATCTTCCGGAATATTGTACGTTGGAACAATAAGTGTTTTATTGATAAAAGAGGCATTTGTATAAGTAAAATAGTCGCCGGATGTATTTGGATAAGCTCCGTTATCATCAGGCATTGGAATACGAATTACTTTGTAAGGAGTACCATAAACACTCATGTAATTAGCTAATATATATTGAAGATTTGCTTCTATCTGAGGACCATCTGCAATGTTTGGTGGGTATTCTCCCATCACCAGAGTTTCTTCATTAATCAGCTTCATGTGCATATCAATGTGATGAATGGCATCATAAGGAAGCGTACTCATTTTTATATATCTGGAAATTCCCATAAAGCGGTTCATTATAGTATCGATTTCTGATGCTGTATGATTTACATTAAATCCTGCAGCAGGTAAGTTATCAGTCAATATTAAGTTGGATGAAAATCCTGTTCCAAAACCATCACACATAAAGTTACCACCGGTATGTACAAGGTCCCAGGGAAGTTGTGTTGTTTGATAAAGCGGAGAGTTGATTAAGCCGGCGACAGCAACCGGAACCATATCATCATCAGGGCGCGGGCGGTTGTATATCCAGTCGATGGTTAACAGTGTATCAACATCATTGGTATAAACACTCCAGGGACCGTAATCGCGGCACCAAACAGAATTTAATGGCGTATTTACAAACTGCACATTTACCGTATCAACACCTCCTGCAGCCAGATAATTTTTAATACTGGTTGGAGTGTCGGGTGTTTCATACAGAAGCAAAACCCGGGTTTCTGTTTTAGCAGCTTTTACAATTTCTCTAAGCATAGAGGGATATGTTTTCCAGGCAATCACAAAACCCTGCAATTCCTCCCACTCTGCCATTGTTCTTACCGGTGAAGAAGGTGGTAAAACAGAAGCTGTTGAAGGAACAGTATTTCGAAGTTGGTTATACCAGGGTAATTGCAGCTTTTCAGCGTCAGACATTCTATGTTCCGTCTGACCAAAACAATTTAACGAGAATAATACACAGAAGCCAAGGACAATACTTTTCATTACAAATAATTTTGTCCAAAGTAATAAAAGAAAATCAGGATTTCAAAAAAAAAGTCATTAAGTCTAATTATTCATGATTGACCAGCCCATTTAACAGCGCCAATTGCTGAAAGTGATATAATCGCTCAAAAATAACAACCCGATTTCGCGCTTCATAAATATCAATTGGTTTACCAATAATTTCCACGGTGCCTTCCTCAAAAATCTGTAATTTTTTAAACTCATTTTTAGAAATGGCGGTGATAAATATTATCGGAATATTCTTTGTTGCCTCATCTGCCCGTAAATACTCGGCTACTTCAAGCCCACTCATTCCCGGCATTTGGTAATCCAGTAAAATCACGGATGGATTACATTCTTTTACTTTCAACAAAGCTTCCGCCCCCGATTCTGCAAGAACGATCGTACGGCTTTCCTTTTCCAGGATACTTTCCAATGTAAACAGATTTTCCATTCTGTCGTCAACTAATAGGATTGTTGTTTTCATGGTGATTTGTTATTGAGTTATTGGTTATTGAGTTAATAGTTATTAATTATTTGTTAATTGTTAGTTTTTAGTTTTTAGTTTTTAATTTTTGCTTAGTCACTTAGTCATCTAATAATCTTCCCGGTGCGGCGATGACGCCGATTAACTTGACGATTACATTCAGGCGAAGGCGCCTGAACGAGGACTGTGGGTTAATAGTTATTAGTTAATGATTAATTTTTGAATTTACCAATTTGCTAATCATCCAATTTGCTAATCATCCAATTTGCTAATCTGCTAATTTGCTAATCTGCTAATTTGCTAATCAGCTAATTTGCTAATCAGCTAATTACTTATAGAGCCATGCCTGCATAACAGATAACATCAAAGCTGAGTTTACCGGTTTTGTTATATAATCAGATGCACCGGACTCTATACATTTTTCACGGTCGCCGGACATTGCTTTAGCTGTTACTGCAATCATTGGCAGCTTAGCATATTCGGGCATTTTACGAATGGCTTCCATTGCTTCATAGCCGTTCATCTCCGGCATCATAATGTCCATTAATACAATATCAATACGTGCATTCTGCACCAATTTCTCAATTGCTTCTTTGCCATTCATTGCACAGATAACATGCATTCCTTCATTCTCTAAAGTGCTTGTCATGGAATATATATTCCTCATATCATCATCGGCCAACAACACTGTTTTTCCTTTTAATACAGCTTGCATTCTTTTATTAGCATCAATATCCATTTTGGAAATTTCGGATGGTGAAGCAACGGTATTTTCTTCGAAACCTGATCCTCCTGTATGAATTAAAGTTACATTGAGCACTTTATCCAGCTCCCTTAAACATTCATCGGGGTTCTCTTCAAAATAAACCAATGGTATGTTCAAACTATCACATGTTTCCTGCAATTTAGCTGATATCGCCTCTGTATTAATCTCCTTTCTGTTTGCTACTACAAAACGATACTGATTGTTATTATTCAACTGATTGTTTGCTTCTGTCATTTCTTCGCATACATCTACCAATAAACCATCATTATCCTTTTGAGCCAGTTGCAGCAGTTGTTTCATTTGTTCATTCATCTTACCAATGGCTAGGCCCTTTGCTTTTGAACTGAATAAATTTCCCGTAATCTGATCCAATATAAAACCAATCTGGTCACTATTAGAAGGCTTCATCGTAAAACTATCTGCTCCCATTTCCATACTCATATTTTTATTATCCATGGACGAAACTACATGCACAGGAATTTTTTTAAGCATTTCATCCGCTTTCAATTGTTGAAGAATTGTCCAGCCATCCATTACAGGCAAACGCATATCCAGAATAATTGCATCAGGATGAAATTGTCTTGCATATATCATTCCTAAATCACCCTGCATAGCAACAATTGCTTTTATATTATGCTGATGACAATTTTTAACAAGCATCTGAGCAAAAACGTGATCGTCTTCAATGATCAATACTTTACGATCAGATACCTTAATATCATTTCTATCGTCGCTGATAGACTTTAATATTTTACCGGAATCATTTTCTTCATTTGAATTTTCAAATTCCGAATTAATATTAAAGGGCAGGAATAAAGTAAAGGTACTGCCTTCGCCTTCCACACTCTTCAATTGGATTTCTCCTCCCATTAAGAGTGCCAATTCCCTACAGATGGTAAGACCTAAGCCGGTTCCTCCGTACTTTCGGCTGGTAGATCCGTCTGCTTGTTTAAAAGCTTCAAATACCAATGCCTGTTTATCAGATGCTATTCCAATACCATTATCTACCACTTCAATTGCCAAAACATTTTTTTCTTTAAGCAATGAAACATTATTAAAGATATTGCCTGTATCTGCAATCTTAATATTAAGATTCACAGAGCCTCCTGCTTCAGTAAATTTAAGGGCATTGCTTATCAGATTTTTAATGATTTGTTCAACGCGTGAGCGGTCGCAATTCACATGTGCCTCTGAATCCAGGTTCATATTCACAGAGAAATTTATCTTTCTGTCATTAGCAATTTCACCGAACAACATATGCATATCAGATGCCAGCCCGCTCAGCGCGAAAACTTCCGGTTGAAGCTCCACTTTACCGGCTTCCACTTTAGAAAGATCCAAAATATCATTTATCAAAGCGAGCAAATCTGTTCCTGATTTATAAATAACATGTGCATGTTCCACCTGCTTCTCATTAAGCGTTTGTTGTTTATTATCTTCCAATATTTTTGCGAGAATAAGTATACTATTTAATGGCGTTCGCAATTCATGTGACATGTTTGCCAGAAATGCCGATTTATATTTATTACTTTGTTCTAATTGTTCAGCTTTAAATGCAAGACTTAACCTTGCATCTTCTACTGCAATATTTCTTTCTTCCAGTAACTGTGCTTTCTCTTCCAGTTTATTATTGACTTCCTGCAATTCTGATTGTTGTAAACGTAATTCGTCTTCTGATTCTGCCAAGGCATTTGATTTTTGAGTAAGCTGAACGTTAATAGTACGTAGCTCATGCTCCTGTGCAGCAAGTTCTTCAGTTTGCTTTCTTGATTCTTCCAGCAATTGAGTTGTAATCATGTTTGCTCTCACATTAAACAAACTTGCGGCTACAGGTTCTGTAATTTTATTAAGCAATAATTTCTGAATTGCCGTAAAGGGTTTTAATGATACAACAGTAAGTACGCCTACCACCTTACCACTTGTTGTTAAAGGGAGAATTAATAAGCTGCAATGGGTGCTCTTTACAACTCCCATATCTATCGTAAAAAAAGGATCTGTTATATTCTCTATATCAATTATCTTATTGGAATCAATTGCCTGGCCAATCAAACCTTCCTTCAATTCATATCTTTTACTATTCAATAAATTACCATTCAGTCCGTAATAGGCTCCCAGCTGAATATGCATTTCATTATGATTATCACTATTTAACAAAAATATGGCTGACTGTTGTACCCCCAGATATTCCACCACCATTTTAATAATATTATCCAGCAATTGATTAAAACTATCGGATGTGCTTCTCATAATATTATGAAGGCGGGAAAGACCTTCGTTGATCCAGGTGTGTTGTGCATCAGCATCACTTGCTGCCTTCAAACTATTTCTCATTTGCAATAATGCATGTCCATGAACGTCATCATTACTTAACGGAGTGAATGGTTCATTCAGATTACCTTTTCCTATTTCCTCTGCAAATTTTGAGGTGCGTTTAATACTTTCAGTGAGTGATTTAAGTGCAACCAGCATTTCACCTACCACATTTCTTGGAATCGCCATTCTATATTCCGGCAAGCGGCCCTGACTCATCTCTAGAATAATTTCCCGTACTCTCATTACCGGAACAATAAATGAGCGGGAAATAATAAACGCTGCAAAAAATAAAGATCCAATAATTAATATTGCTATACTAAAAACTACAGCCATAAGTGCATTTAACTGATAAAGCATTTGATCTTGTTTAGCTTTAGCATCAGCGGCCTGTTGCAGCATAATGTCTTGTAATCTATTCTCTATTGATTCTGATCTTTTGAGTATTTCCGTTTCCAGTATTTCTTCTGCTGCAAACATTTTCATTGGATCTTTATAGTCATCAAATGTGGCCAATTCATCCATGATACGTTCCTGGTAAACAGTCAGCTCTTCAAAATCAGCAAGTATTTTTTCAACGTTGGCTTTTCTAGATACATTATTCCATTGCTTCATCAGCGCTTTTAACCTGATTTTACAGCGGAGGAAGTCATTACGATTTATATTTTTAAGAGCCACCTTATCCCCCGAACTGGAGGGAAGATAGACCCAATTGGTAATATGCATTCTTGACTTTAAAACCAGATTATTTAATTGCGTTAATGCCTCCCGGGATGGAGAGCTATTATTAACAATATCCTGAGTTGTGTCCTGACTTTTTAAAATAGTATAACTACTGTATACTGCATTAAATAAGGCAATAGCAACTACTGCAATAAACACCACATAAATCTTTGTGTCTATTTTTTTATAAGCCCTTTTTTCTTTTTTCATTAAAAGTTATTTTATTTACTTGCTGTAGCCAGCTCATATAATTGAGTAGATATTTTTAGTCCGGCCTTTTTAATTTCCGAATCATTTAGTTCAAACTTCATGCGATCATCCTGTTGTTTGAAGTTAATACTGGAACCGGATTTTGTGATATTCTTTTCTTCAGTGATTACCAAAATCCCGAAGAAATCCGATATTTCAGATACTGCTTTAAGCTTAGTTGTTTCTCCATTTGTAACAAAAATTACGTTGCAGGCCTCCACATTAACAGTTGTAGAAATCCTTCTTACTTCTACAGTAAGATCTTTTACTTTTCTGTCCTTTAATATTTGGTTAAGCTTCTCATATACAGGAGAGCTTCCTATTACACCGATAACAAACTTATCTCCGATTTTTCCTTTTGGCCATTCTACATGCTTGGTAAAATTGTAAATGAAAAGCGCTTTTAAAGTATTTTCGTCTTCATTGTTCGCCAGCTTAAATGAAAACAACATCGCTATCGCCAAAAAGGCAACAACAAAGCGATTGATTGTTTTATTTAAAAAGAATTTCATCCCGGCGTTCTGTTGAACTATCAGTTATCTGATTTATTTAAACGGTAACTAAACTGTAATCTGTATTCGCGTCCACGGCCCGGTAAAGGAGCATGCAGACTGTTATATGGCTGAATATATATATCTGACTCATCAAGCAGATTATACACTCCAAGACTCAGGTTTATCCCTTTAACAAATAAGTTATTAAACGAAAGCGAACAATTTATTTTAACGGACGGATCTATAGTTGTATAAATCGGATTATTGCCATCGAGCGAATCGATTGCATATCTTATTCCTTTACCAATTAACTGGGCAGAAGCCTGTATTCGCTTATTTGACGGCGATGAAATAGTGAAAAACGCTTTATCATTTGCTAAGCCTAATAATGCCTTATCATTGTCAGGCACTGCGTAGTTTTCCAATACCGGTTTATTTTCAGCCGTATAATAAGAATAACCTGCATTAATATTAATTATCCGGCTAACAAACTTCAGTTCTGCTTCTATGCCTTGTGTGCCTGTTCTGTCCTTATTGATATATCCTTCTAAATCTAATACCGGATCATAGTAATAGATAATCGGATCTTTTGTCTCCATATCAAACACATTAACCACCATATATAAATTTCTGCTGAATTTAAAGCCTGCTTCAAACTCTGTAACCTTAGTTACTTCAGGAATTATATTTATTCCGAGATCAATATTCTGAGCGCCGGGGGCTCTGTAAGAAAGGCTATAAAGTGCTTTTAAGTTCAGCCTGCCGATAGCACGTGTAATTCCAAAACGGGGAACGAGGCTGGAGCTGAATTTACTGTTATGGTTTTGACGGGCTCCTGCAGCAAAAGTGGCAATTTTATTTTTCCAAAGCACTTGTGCAAAAAAGGCATAATTATAGTAATCGAGTGAACTGGTACCTGTACTATTGAATTTCTTTACAGTATCTTCATTAAGTGAGTTATCAAAAAAACATTCCCCACCAAATGTTATATTGAAACTATTTGTTGGATCCCACTGTGCTGTTGAATTAGCTGAATATCTTTTATTAATAGTAGTAAACAATTCATGACTTTCGCTTTTTGCTTTTTCAATCCGCCATGGTGATTGTTGCTTATAATTCAACTTCGTTATTACACTGAATTTTTTTTCAGGATTCAGGCTATGAGATAACTCCATGAAATAGCTGTCGAAATTTGTAGCTACAGCTTCTGATCCGATTTTCTCATATTCATCAATTGTAGTAGTGGCATATAAATCAGCAATAGCCCTAAAAGAAAAGCTCTTAAATGATAAGCCAACATTAACAAATGTATTATCTAATCTCGATAAGCCTGTAAGATCCTGTGAATTACCGTAAACATCCTTATACACTTCATCTGTTCGATTACCTTCGAGATGAGATGCTTTAATACTAAATGAGAGATCGCGGAACGACTTTCCGGCACTAAAAGAGCCACCTCTTCTTGCATAACTTTCTTTCAAGGCGCCATAATCTGCCGTTGCCTGCACACCATTAATTTCATCAGCAGATTCTGTAATTATATTTATTACTGCATATTCCGCATAATCCCCATAAACCACAGATCCCGGCCCCCGGATGATCTCAATCTTCTTAATACTGTTTAGCGGATAGTGATTTCCAAGCTGGATGGTAGAATACAGCCCTTCATTCATCACCTGACCATCAATCATCAACAGCACTTTACCTTCATGTGCCCAATTTCCTCTTACACCAAGCCCCACAACTCCCTGAACATCAACGCCAAATTCGAAACCAGATACTGTTTCCAGCACTTCCATCAAATCGCGCGCACCACTACTCCTTATTACCTCGCCACTAATTACCGTAACTATACCCGGAGCTTCATTGGCAGTGAGTTCCTTAATAGAGGCTACTCCAACCTTCATATTCAGGAGGTCGGTAAGGGTAAGTGCATCATAATTAAGGGAATCCTGAGCACTTCCTCTGTTAAAACAGAGCAAGAATGCAATAAGAAGCCTTACTATTTTGTGCCGGTACATTATAAGAAGTTAATACACCTTATACGCCCACAACAGGAATGGTTACATCAGGAATGAAAAAGCCCCGTAAAATTACGGAGCTTTAAGAGGTCGGGAGTAGATTTGAACTACTGTGAAAGATCTTGCGGATCTCCGCCTAACGCTCAGCCACCCGACCTAAAATGAAGTGGCAAATTTAGCCTAAAAAATATTGCCACCGTCACTAGGGGTAAATCTGTTTCCGATTGTCATAGAAGAATAAAGAGTAATTAGTTTGTGGTTTGATTATTTTCGCACAGAATTCTAATTTTCTGTGGAGTTAAGTGATCAGGACATAATAACAGCCTTACAAAAAGGTGATAAGAAAGTGTTTGAAATGATTTTCAGACATTATTATCAGCGGCTGTGCAACTATGCGGGTACAATACTTAACGATATGGATGAAGCAGAAGAAAGTGTACAACTGGTTTTTCTCACGGCGTGGGAGAAAAGAGCATCGAATACAATTACTACTTCGGTTAAGTCTTATCTCTATCGTGCTGTACATAATGCTGCACTAAATCGTATTAAGCATGAAAAAGTGAAGAAATTATATGCTGATGATTATATAAAAGGAACATCACCGGTATTTGAACAGACTCAAAAAGAACTTGAAAAGTCGGAATTACAAAAAGAAATCCAAAAAGCGATCGCATTATTACCCGAACAATGCCGTATGGTATTTAAATTAAGTCGTTTTGAAGATATGAAATACAGTGAAATTGCCACACACCTAAATATATCCGTAAAAACGGTAGAAAATCATATGGGCAAAGCTTTAAAAATGATGCGGGAACAGTTAAAAGATTATCTGCCCATTCTGTTATTACTTATGCCTTGGTTACTCCGTTAAAAATAATATCAATAAGTGAACAATAGTAAACTAACAATTGAAGAGCTGATAGCGAAACATCTTTCCGGAGAAACAACTCCTGAGGAACTTCATTTGCTGAATGATTGGCTGAATAAAGATATGGCCAATCAAAAATACTATGACTCGCTGGAAACTATTTTTAATGATACTGCAAGTTTGAAATCCAATAACGAGGTTGATACAGATACAGCATGGGATAAACTGAAAAGCAGAATAGATGATAATAAAAAAGCTCCGGCTAAAGTTATTTCTATAACCCTACAAGCATTTCTACGCATTGCAGCAGCAATTATCATTATTGCAGGTGCCGGAATTGCATTATATATCACATCAGCGCGAAATGGCGATGAACAATATCAATATGCTTCATTTGAAAGTGCGGCACAATTCACCTTACCGGATAGCTCCACAATTTATCTGAATAAAAATAGTGTTGCTTCTGTTTCATTCTCCAAAAAAGAAAGAAAAGTTGTTCTTCAGGGAGAAGGATACTTTACTGTGGTCCACAATAATGAACGACCATTTATAGTATCAGCATCAGGCCTGGAAATTAAAGACATTGGCACAACATTTAATGTGGATGCATCTGACAGCAATCATGTTGATGTGGTTGTTGAGCATGGAGAAGTACAGTTAAGTGCCGGGAAAGAACGTATGAATATCAGCAAAGGTGAAAGGTCCGTTTATAGCAAATCCGATCATACTTTATCAAAATTATCCATTGCTGATCCGAATGCCTTTTCTTATTCTACAAAGATTTTTGTTTTTGAAAATACCAGTCTTCCTGCTGTAATTCTTAAGCTGAATGAAGTTTACGGAACTAACATCACAATTTCTGATAATCTTAAATTCTGTCGTCTTACATCTACTTTCCGAAATGAAAAAATTGAATATATCATCCAGATAATTGCCGAGACACTGCAATTAACAGTTACTAAAAAGGATCATATTATTTTAATGGATGGAAGTAATTGTCCTGAATAATTTTTTGTTTCACCAATTTATGAAAAAGTTTCACCCGCTATTACTTTTACTTCTGTTAACAGCATCCATATCAACATACGGACAAAAAAAAGCACCATTACTGGAAAAGCAGATTACCGTAGCATTGCAAAATGTTAAAACAGATGCCGCCCTGGAACAAATTGCAGCTAAAGGAGCATTTACTTTTTCCTATAACTCATCTTTTATCGATTTAAACAGAACCATTAATTTCACTTTTACCAATAAAACGATTCGGGAAATACTACAAACGCTTTTTAATGGAAAAATTGAAGGGAAAGAAAAAGGGAAATACATCATCCTTGTAAAAGCAAAAATACCGGAGCCCAAGAGCAAGCAGGATGAAATATTTAAGATAAGCGGGTATGTTGAATCTCCCTCCGGAGAAAAAATACCCTGGGTAAGTATCTATAATAAGAAAAGCATGAATTCCACTGTATCGGATAACTATGGTTTTTATTCTATTGAATTGCCGAAAGAGTTAAAAGATCTTACATTAAATGTGAGCAAAAAAGATTATGCGGATACATTAATTTCCATCACGGAGAATACAACACAGTTTATTAATATTTCATTGACTCCTGTAAAAATCGATTCTGCTCCCGGTTTTAATATCGATCATTTATATGATCAGGCGGAAGAAACCTCCCGTTCCTTTTTTATGAAGCAGGAAGATGTGGCGAATAAAGAAAACATAAAAGATACGCTTTATCGAAAAACACAAATATCACTTATCCCCTTTGTTGGCACTAACGGAAGGTTAAGCGGAAATGTTATCAATGATTACTCATTTAACATTTTCGGTGGTTATTCCATGGGGAATCAGCAATTAGAAATTGCAGGTATTTTTAACGTGAACCGTGGTGATGTAAAAAAACTTCAGCTTGCCGGTTATGTTAATGCTGTAGGTGGAAATATAGATGGTTGTCAGATGGCAGGATTTGTAAATGCTGATGCAGGTAACGTGAAAGGATGTCAGCTTGCAGGTTTTGTAAATGTGGTGCGAAAAAATGTGGATGGTTTACAAATGTCAGGCTTTGTGAATCTTACATGGGGCAATTTAAAGGGCGCACAAGTAGCAGGTTTTGTAAATACGGTAAAAGGTAAAAGCAATGCATGGCAGGTTTCGGGATTTGTAAATAACGCTTTTGATACTTGTTATGGAGGTCAGATTTCCGGATTTATAAATTATGCACATAAGAATTTCACCGGGACACAGGTTTCAGGATTTGCAAATATTGCAATGGAAGATATGAAAGGTACTCAAGTAAGTACTTTTAATTATGCAAGAAAATTCAATGGCGCTCAGGTCGGATTTTTTAATTATTCAAAATCATGTACAGGCATTCCTGTTGGATTTATAAGTTATGTGAATGATGGATATCATCAACTGGAACTTTCTACGGATGAATTACTTTTCACTCATGTTGCATTCCGTACCGGTGTAACTGAATTTCATAATATCATTACTGCAGGTATGCGTCCTACGATATATAAGAACCCAATCTGGACATTTGGCTACGGACTAGGTTCTTCTATAGTATTAGGTAAAAAAGCCAATCTTGACATTGATTTAACTTCCAGCCAGATTATTAAGAAGGGAGATTTTTCTAAACTTAATTTGATAAACAGAGGTTATGTTGGTGTTGACATTAAGCTGGCAAAGAAATTTTCGCTTGCTGTTGGCGGAACGGTAAATGCACAAATTACGGAGGCTTCTTATAAATTATATCCGGAATTATTTACAGATGTTCAGCCTAATCTGTTTTATAATTCTACTATTGACGGAGAGCGATTGGATATGCGTATGTGGTTGGGCGGGAAGGTTGCTTTGCGGTTTTTATAAAGAAGAAAAAGGGACAGGTGGTTGGGGGTTTTAATTAACTTTTTGAAAAAAACGCATTTTGGATAGGGGTTAAATGGTTTTGAGTTGTCTTTTCAATATAACAACAAAAACCATCCTATTATGATTAACAGAATTTGTATTATTTATGTCTTATTATCGACATTGTGTTTTTCCGCTCAATCACAGGAAATCACTCAAACTATCCGCGGTACTATTACTGACCAGGTTACTAATAGTCCGCTACCCGGAGCTACCGTAATTTTGCTAAACAGCAGCCCATTAAAAGGGATGAATACGGATATTGATGGCAACTTCAGGATAGATAAAGTGCCGGTTGGAAAGCAATCTCTTCGTGTAACCTTCTTGGGTTACAAAGAACAAATTATTCCTAACATTATAGTAAACTCCGGAAAAGAAACCGTGCTTACTATTTCTCTGGAAGAAGATTTTATTCAGGGGAAAGAAGTAGAGATTACTGCAGAAACTGATAAACGAAAAGCGCTGAATGAAATGTCGAAAGTAAGTGCGCGTACATTCTCAGTGGAAGAAACACAAAAATTTGCTGCGGCAGTTAATGATCCTGCACGAATGGCATCCTCCTTTGCCGGTGTTGTAAGTACCGATGATGGGAACAACCTAATCTCGATTCGCGGTAACTCACCAAATGGTTTATTATGGAGAATGGAAGGTGTGGAAATTCCAAATCCCAATCATTTTTCCACTCCGGGTTCTGCAGGTGGCGGTATCTCTATTTTAAGTTCACAGACTCTTGCCAATTCCGATTTTCTTACCGGAGCATTTGCGGCTGAATATGGAAATGCATTAAGTGGTGTGTTCGATCTTAAGCTTCGTAAAGGCAATAATGAAAAACAGGAATTTACTTTTCAGTCCGGATTCCTTGGAATTGATCTCTCTGCAGAAGGTCCCTTTCGCAAAAATTACAATGGATCGTATCTGGTGAACTACCGTTATTCCACCCTATCTCTTTTGAGCAACCTGGGAGTAAATGTAGGTGATGGTGTAACAACATTTCAGGATTTGAGTTTTAACATTTCGGCACCTACCAAAAAAGCGGGAATATTTTCATTCTTTGGTTTTGGTGGCTTAAGCAAGCAGGATTATCAGGCAAAAAAAGATTCTTCAAAATGGGAAAATGAGTTTGAGCGATATAATTCCATTTTCACCTCTAATACGGGTGCCGTGGGATTGACGCATTCCATTATTTTGAATAATAAAGCATATCTGAAAACAGCGCTTTCAGCATCGGCCAGTGCTGCAGGCTATGATGCAGAAATATTACTGGATGATAATTACAAAGCCGAGAAAAGGCATGATGAAAATAACGATAACAATAAGTATTCCTTTTCTTCTGTGCTAAACTACAAGCACAATGCCCGACTGAATTTTCGCACCGGGGTAATAGCTTCACGTACTGATTATACTATTGAGAAGCGCACTTATGATGGTGATTTAAAGAAACTGATTCCGCATATTGATACTAAAGGCTCTTTATATACTATGCAACTGTTTACTCAGGCAAGTTATCATTTAACAGAAAAACTGGAAGGAAATGTAGGCGTGCATTATCATCAGTTATTTCTCAACAACAGCATCTCTGCCGAACCAAGAGCATCTTTAAGCTATGAAATTAATGCGAATAATAATATCAGTTTAGGTTATGGATTACATAGCCAGCTGCAGCCAATCGGCGTTTATTTTGCACAGATTAATAATGATAATGGAACACCGTCCATACCAAATAACAATCTTGACTTCAGCAAAGCACATCATCTTGTGCTTTCCTATGATTATAATATCACACAATTTATGCATGCAAAAGTGGAGACTTATTATCAATCATTATATAATATTCCGGTGCGTTCAGATATTAAAAATTCCTTTTCAATAACAAATGAAGCTGATGGTTATATAACCGATGCTCTGGCTAATTTAGGAACAGGCAGTAATTATGGAGTAGACCTTACCTTAGAACAATTTATGCGTAAGGATTTGTATTTTTTGTTGTCAGGATCTATATATGATTCCAGATATAAAGGCTCCGATGGTGTGGAGCACAACACGCGCTATAATGGTAATTATTCTATGACTTTCACTGCAGGCAAGGAAATAAAAACAGGATCCGGATTTAAAAACAGGATTATCGGACTAAATATCAAAACTATCTATCGCGGTGGTTTTCGTGATACGCCAATTGATTTTGTTGCTTCATCAAATAGTAATGATAATGAAACTGTTTACTTTGAAAATGATGCTTTCACCATAAAATATCCTGATTACTTC
>JANOBN010000364.1:0-3438 GCA_031411675.1 Bacteroidota bacterium
AGTATCAATTACTCCGTTACCAAAATTCCATTCATAAGAAACTGCTCCTGTTGACTGGTTATCAAGAGTGACAAGAACGGGCAGGCATCCGTCGGTAGTACTTATTGTAAACATAGGTACTGATCCATTAATCTTAATAGATGCAGGCATTGTCATTGTATCAGCACAACCTAAAGAATCGAATGCTATTAAAACAACCTGATAATTCCCCGGAACATTATATATATGAGTAGGATGTTGAAGACTTGAATAACTTCCATCGCCAAAATCCCACATCCAGGATGCAGCATTAATGCTCTGATCAGTAAACTGTACTAAAAGAGGTGCGCATCCCGTTGTATTGTCGGCAGTAAAACCTGCAGTGATTGTACCGGCGCTAATCAGATCATTCATGATAATTGTATCAAAACAACCGTAAACCGACTCCGCAATTAATGTGACATCGTAAGTGCCCTGAAGATTATAAGTATGAACGGGGTTGGCAATAGTTGAAGCAGTGCCGTCACCAAAGTTCCAATTCCATCCAATAGTATTTGATGAACTATCATCAAATAAAACAGTAAATGGAATACAACCTGTTGCAGCGGAAACTTTAAAAAGTGCTTCAGAAACTATAACATTAGGTTTGGTTTTTGTCTTTATACATCCATAAATATCTTTAACAAGAAGCGTTACCATACTATTAGGCTGAGAGATAAAAGTGTTCGTAGGATTTTGAATGGAATCTGTTGTACCATCTCCAAAATTCCATTGCCATGAAACAGCATCTGAACTTAAATCGACAAAGCCTTGTTGTACCGGAGAACAATAGGAGCTCTGATTAAAACTAAAATCTGCAGACAAGCCGGGTACAACAATCTGAACAGGTGAAGTGAATGTTGAAGAACAAACGCTTTTTGTTACTGTTAATGTTATAGTGTATGTTCCCGGTGAATAATAATTAAAGCCCGGAGCTGTTTGAGATGAAGTCTGTCCGTTTCCAAAATCCCATTGCAGGTAATCAAATCCGGCAGACTGATTATTTAATCCGACAGTAACATAATTACAGTTGGATTGAACATTTGATATTGTAAAAGAAGCCTGTGGTTTGAATACCTGAATATAATTTGTCATATTAAATATTCTAGAACAACCTGTAGAATCATAAACAGTTAATACAGTAAAATAGAATCCGGAATCATTATATACATGATATGGAAACTCTGAATTTGAAAAATTGCCATCTCCGAAATCCCAATTATAGGAGCTGTACTTAGACCCTGAATAGACAAAATAAATAGTATCACCGGCACATGCCCTTGTTGTGGATGCCGTAACGCTGTTTGTTTCTGTGGCATAAAAAGTTTGTGTTGATGAAGCTACACAACCATTGGTATCAGTTGCAACAAGTGTAACCAGATAATTTAAATTGCCCAATGGATAAATATGTGTTGGTGTATTAAGATTGGAATAGGTACCATCTCCCAACTCCCAGCTACAAGCGGCGGTGGTATCAGAAGGTTGTAGTGTAGCAACTATTCCGTTACAATTACCTCTTGAAATAACATTAAAATCACCATCAAATGCAACAACATAATAAATTTCAGGCAACAATAACGAATCAGAAGTGCTGCCGGGAAATCCTACCATAAGTTTTGCCTGAAAACTTCCCGAAGTAATATATGCATGTGAAGGGTTTTCCAAGTTGGATGTAATCCCATCACCAAAATCCCATAACCATGAAGTTGCATCAGGGTAAGGACTGTTAAACTCTACAGTATAAGGAGCACAATTATTTACAACAGGTGGTGGTACAACAACACCTCCTCCATTGTTAACGGCTGCACTTCCAATACCAAAACTTTGCGGAGGATAAACATAGGTTCTGCTGCAACTGTCATTCCCGATTGTTAATGAGATGGTATAAGGTCCGGCAACATTATATATATGAACAGGATCTTCCAGATCGGAGGAATCGCCATCGCCAAATTGCCAATGCCAATAGGTAGCTCCAACAGTATTTGAATAAAACTGAACACTCATTGGCAATGTAGTATCTGCCACAAAACTAGATGCGCCAGCAGTTAATGGCTCAAAGTAAACATCCAGATTTTTTACGGTTTTAACTTTACAACCTTCAGGAGTAGTAATTGTTAAAGCAACAGTATGATACCATGGATTAGCAAATGCATGAGAGGGATTTTGCAGGGATGAAAAACTGCCATCACCAAAATCCCAGTTCCATGCTGCTGCATTAGTTGAACTGTCGGTGAATACGCCTATGTATGGAGGACAGAATGTTTCTGTATGTGTAAAGTTTGCTGTACCTCCGTTAATAATAATTGTACGCAGATTCGGAACATCCTGGGAGCATCCGCCGTTAGTTCCTGTTGTATTCAGGGAAACAACATAAGTTCCGGGTACACTATAAGTATGAGAAGGATCAGACATTGTAGAAGTGGTGCCGTCACCAAAATTCCACAACCATGATGAGGATAAAGAATTATCAGATAAGTTTAAGCTAAAAGGTGCGCAAGCTACAACAGGAACTAACGGATTAAAATTATTGCCTGCTACCGTTGCTGTTACAGGAGCAATAATTAATGTGTCCTTACAACCATTATTATTTGACACAATAAGCCGTATCATATAAACGCCGGGATTTAAATAAGTATGTGAAGGATTAGCCACAACAGTTGTTGTTCCATCGCCAAAATCCCACTCATAGGTGGCAGCATTAATTGACTGATTGTTTAAATTCACAGTAAGCGGTGTACAGCCTGAATATTTATCAGGGGTGAAAAGTGCTTGTGGTGATGAAACATTTATTTTCATTCCTGTTGGGTAACCCCATTTACATCCCGCTGCATTAGTAGCATATAAACTCACTGTATAAATTCCATCCGTTAAATAACTGTGCTGAGGAACTGACTGTGTGGAGCTATCACCGTCGCCAAAAATCCATTGCCAACTATAGTTCGCGGTGGAATTATTATTAATAAACTGAACCGGTAAAGGAGCGCATCCGGAATTATTTGCCAGAGAAAAAGTAAATGAAGGAATGCTATCTGCTATTATTGGTCCAATACTATTTTGATTTGTGCACCCATTGATGTACTGAACCTCCAAATTTACATTATATGATCCTGGCACAGTATAAGTATGATAAGCGATATGTATTGAATCTGTTGAACCATCACCAAGATTCCATTGATAAGAAGATACTCCCGAAGGTACAGTGCTGAATGATGTACCAAAAGGGATACATCCCCTGCTGTTGAATGCCGTTACAGGAGGAACAGGATTGTATAAAATGTGTATGTAATCAAATTTTGTAATGGTATCTGTACAACCGGAAGGAGCCGTTACAACCACCTGAATGAGGAAAAGCCCGGTATCATTATATATATGTGCCGGATTTTGCAGGTTAGAATAGGTGCCATCTCCAAAATTCCATAA
>JANOBN010000365.1:0-2430 GCA_031411675.1 Bacteroidota bacterium
GTTACTGTATAACTTCCCGATTGTGTTGGTATATATAATTGTTGTGTAGCATTTAATATTGGTGTACCGGCAAGATTCCATTGATAAGTAACTCCTGTAGTTAAGCAATTTAATAATTGAGGAAAATTCTGAACAATAGGAGTAGGAGGTAATTCAACAAAAGGAACACTGGTGGACCATATGGTGCTGACTAAACTTAAATCATTATTACTAGAAGATAAATCGTTAGCAGTAATTCCTGTACCTTCATTAAATCGCCAGTAACCTACCAGTCCTGTAGCGGTGGCAGTGTCAATGTGCATACTCATATGTGAACTAATTTCCGCTTGTGAAAGTGCACGATGCCAGATGCGTACTTCATCAATTTTACCATTCCAGAACCGGCCTTGCCCAATGCTTGCATAAGAAAGCTTTCCCACTTTTAATGGAAATGCAGGTGAAGGAACCATGCTTCCTTTAAAATTAGTGCTTCCTGCCAATGCTCCATTTATATATATACGGCTTACTGTTCCATTATAGGTTGCAGCAACATGATACCAGGTATTTATGTTCATGCTTGTACTGCTCAGTGCTTCAATCCAGCTTACCGGTGTACCGTTAGTGTCAAGTCCGGCAAAAGTAAATGATAGTGTACCGGTACCTCCTGCGCGAAGAACGTAGCCTTGTTCATTGGAACTCCAGTTATGTTTACACACAATAGTTCCCTGTGCAGGAATGCTTGCCCATGCTGATGCATTAATCCATGCTTCAATGGTGATGGAATCTGTTATGATCAGGTTATTATCCGTCGAGCAATCCCCAGATGCAGTGGTGCCATTAAATTGCAGGGAATTAGAATTCGGAATGCATAACTGTGCAAATGTTAAATTGACAGAGCAGCAAAAAAGAAGCAGAATAAACTTTTTCATAATGGTTGAATTTAATTTCTATGGGTAATTCACTTCAAATCTAATAAAATCATTTTACAATTCATCCTTCATCTAAATTGATTTTAAGAAATGGAATACCCCTGCACTAAATTCCAAAAAAAAGTCCGGAACTTTTGTCCGGACCTAATAATAGATATTATCATTTTTTTATGCCGATGCTTTTGTCGGGGCAGGCGCTACTTGTTTTTTCATCCATTCTGTGGTAACAGATCCCGGACGCTCTATTGGCGACATTAATGCACGATCCCACAGTAAGCTGGTTAATACACCAATGGCTCTGGAAACCCCGAACAACACAGTATAAAAATCATATTCTGTTAAACCGTAATGAATCAATAATACACCGGAATGTGCATCCACATTAGGCCATGGATTTTTTATCTTTCCTGTTGACTTTAATATTTCAGGAGTTACTTCATACAGCATCTGTACTATTTTGAACATTTCATCATCCGCCAGATGCTTTTGTGCAAACTCCATCTGTGCAATATATCTAGGATCTGTTTTACGTAATACGGCATGACCATATCCGGGTATCACACGTCCTTCTGCAAGCGTCTTCTTTATATATTCTTCTATCTGATCACGTGTCGGAAGTTTTCCTCCATAATATTCTCGCAAATCATTTATCCAACGGACCACTTCCTGATTTGCCAGTCCGTGCAAGGGTCCTGCAAGTCCGTTCATACCTGCAGACAACGAATAGTAAGCATCGCTTAAAGCAGAACCTACCAGATGAGTAGCATGTGCTGATACATTGCCGCCTTCATGATCAACATGAATAGTCAGATATAAACGCATCAGGCTTTTCATGCCGTCGTCGTCGAAGCCCAGCATATGTGCAAAGTTAGCGCCCCAATCCAGTTTTGGATCCGGCTCAATATGAACACCCTCTTTGTAAGTTCTACGGTAGATATAAGCAGCAACACGGGGTAAGCGTGCTATAAGGTTCATAATGTCTTCGTACATGGGTTCCCAGTACTGACGCTTATTGATGCCTTTGCGGTAGGCAGCAGCAAAAACGGATTCCGTTTGCATGGCCAATATTGCCAGACTAAACTGAGTCATTGGATGAGTGCCTTTTGGTAGCGTATCCAGCATATCAAAAACATGCTTTGGCACATGACTTCTTCTGGCCCATGCATTACTCACTTCACGTGCATCTTCATCTGTTGGAAGATCACCGGTAAGTAACAAATAAAATATCCCTTCCGGAAGATTTTCCCCACCCTGACCACGGGGTAATTTTATCCTTAATTCAGGTATCGAATATCCTCTGAAACGTATCCCTTCTTCAGGATCCAGTTTGGAGGTCTCTGTAACCATGCCCATCATGCCTTTCATGCCCTGATAGACCTGCTCAATGGTATAACTACCTAGTACATGATCGCCATGTTCTTTAATAAGTACTTTGATTTCTTCAGCCAGTGGAAGTGCTTTCTCTGCAAATTTATCTAATTATTATTCCCTTTACGAATGGACCGCATTAAAGAAAAATTTG